>CAJYHH010000035.1 GCA_913773825.1 Candidatus Sericytochromatia bacterium
TAATCTCAATAGCCTGGAAATCCAGCCTGAGCAGATTATCCCTAAAAAAGCAGGGGCAGAATTTGCCTGTTTTATTCTGAGCGTGCCGCTGGCTCTGGGTCAGGTTAAATATCAGACCACAGTCAAAAGTACAACAAAGAGCAAAAACAATGATTCTGTCAGTGAAGCGTCTATTCAGACTGCTTATTTATCACTTGGCCAGGAAATGGGCTCCCTGCTTCAGATCTTTACAGATTATTTTGACATCTGGGTTCCTCAGGGCGGTAATCGCCTGAGCCAGGATCTTGCCGTTCACAAAAACTCTTTCCCACTATATTGGGCACGTGCCGATCAAGACTGGCGTGAAGCTGTTGAAGCCTGGCTTGCAGGTGCCGCAGGCAGCGCTGGCCGACAGTTACAGCTGCGGCGATTATTAGCTCAAACTCAGGCACTTGAACAGTTTCAAACTTATCTCGACAGCGCTCAAGAGCGCTTTAAAAAGCAGTTAAACCTTCTGCCTGAGCTGCCGCAACTCCAAAATCTTTGGCAGGAAGATTGCCAACACGCTCAAATTTTAATTGACTCACTTTTTGAACTACGGACAAAAACCAAAACCCGTCCTGAAGGCTTTCAGCGCAAACTTGACCTCTCGCCGGCTCGGCAGCGTGGTTTAGATTATCTGACTTTTATCGAAGGCTATAAAGACGCCTGGGAAGTCCAGCGTTGGGGTTTTCTGGGCGAACCTGTCTTAGTCGGCAATCTGTTTAACCCGCTGCTGATTCTTGAATCTTTAATCGACACAGGTCATGATATCCAGCCTGAACTCAATAACCTGCTTTTACGCAGGCTTGAAGATGGCTGGCACTATTACACCCATTCTTACAAAATTCCGCCAGACACGGATGATCTGGCACAGATTTTACAGTTAGTCGGCCGCACTGAACTTGATAATCTGCGCCCAGAACTCGAAACACCCTTACAAGTTCTGCTGGCGAATATCAAATCATTGGGATTTTGTCCAACCTGGATCTGCGATGAGCAGCGCTATAAGCGCGAAGAAGTAGATCAGACCTGGTTTGGCAATGTTTGCCCAGGGGTAATGGCCAATCTTTATTACGGCCTGCTAACTTATGACCCCGTCCGTTATGGCGATACGGTTCAGCAAGGAGCACGGTATCTGCTTGAACAAAGTGACGGAGAACATGCCGGCTGGCAGGGTGTTCATTATCCAGGCCATCTTTATTCCAGCCTGATGGTTTTACGTCTTTTGTCAGCCTTGGGCATCGAAACCCCACGTCAAGAGCGCGTTGCAGAACGCATTTTATCGGAACAATCGCTTGATGGTAGTTGGTCTCAACAGGCCCAATCTACAGCTTTTGCGCTTCTCTTACTTGGCACTTTTAACGCCGATATCCGCTATCAGTGGCTTGCAGAGCGACGTCGAGCTCTAACTTATTTGCTCGACACGCAGGACTATGACGGTTCATGGCCTGCAAGTGACTTCTTTGTGCGCCCGGGCCGTGAGGGTGCCTTTGAGCGCTTTGCCCACCCTAAAGTTACAACGTCCTTTGTTTTAAGAGCTCTACAGCTTGAGCTAGAAGCCCTATGAACACCTATCTGGACATACTAAAAAACAAAAGTGGAGCCAGACTGATTCTGCTGGGTCTGCTGATGGTTTTAAGCATGTCCGTTTATAGCCTGATTGAAGGTTATAAAATGGTTGGTAAAAGCTTTCAGGGCTTTAGCATGGAGTTTTCGTTTATTACTTTTCCTGTTGATAGTCATGAGTGGACAGGTAGTAAGGCCAATTTCCAGTACTACGAACAAATTCGGGCGGTAGACGGAAAAGTCTTTGCCAACAGTAAGGCTTTTCAAGCATATATTCAAAGCCTGCCACCGGATAAACCAGTTAAATACACGCTGATGCGTGAAGGTAAACCGGTGGAAGTCAGTATTCCAACCATGACCTTTAGCCTCAAAGATTATTTTAAAATCTTTGGTTTAAACACTTTTTTGGCCTGGCTATACGGCGCGCTGACTTTGTTTATTCTCTTACGGCGCGAAAAAATTCAGCAGTCAAAAGTCATTTTATTTCTGACCAGCAGCTTTACATTGGTTTACGCTCTGCGTCCTGCTTATGACTATCTTCACCAGTTTGTGCCGCTTGCGCTACTGGGATTTGGTGCCTTTCCACTCTCTCTTTTATTGCTGGGTACTCATCTTGCCAAACCCCGCAAAGGCAGTCCTGTACTGGGCTGGGTCGAAAAAATCAATCTAGGTGGAGTGGGGTTACTGAGTGGCATTTTAGCCTTGATGTCTCTCTTTTTAGCCCCAGCGCCCTTTGCATCAGGTGAATACCTCAAAGTCTTTGTTAGTCTTTATGAAGTCCTGGTCAGTTATTATCTGGTCGGAATTTTAGGCTTTGTCGGCCTGTTAGTCTGGGGCTCCGTTCGCAAACATCAAGACGAGCTCAAAACCTGGCAGTCCCGGATTGTCCTCTTTGGTTCTGTCTTTTCTTTTGCGCCGTATTTAATCATGATGGGGGCTTTCTGGGTCTTTAAACTTCCCTGGGCTTTACCCGGTGAGCTAGTCGCCGCCAATACTTATTTGTTTATTCTGTTTGTCTTTTATGCTGTGCTGCAGGACGAAGGCGTTGCGCTGGAAGTCTTTATCCGCAAAACCGCGTTTTATTATATTCTGCTGTTTGTCTTTGCGATGGCATACACCATGGTCTACCGGTTTGTCACCATGACTATGCAGGCCAGTTTTATCAGTGAAGAACAGATTCCGTTTATTGCTGGTCTGGCAGCCTTTATGCTGGTCAGTGTCTTTAATACCCGTATTCAAGACTTTATCTCACGGATTTTTTATCGTCAGCACAAAGCCATTAACAACCAGCTTGAAAGCTTTATTCAAAACTCAACCTCGACCCTTGAACCCCCTAAACTGATTGAGCTTGGATTAGACTTTCTCAAAACGGCATTTGGGCCTCAGCAACTGGCTTTATACCTCTCTCCCAATCTGGGCATTGGTCCACTTAATCTCGCTTACCAACACGGTGGAACGTTTCCAGATCGTCTTCACAGCACAGGCTCTCTCATCAGCCCGGCTGAGATTCAGCGTTTTCGCAATCATCAGGCTCTGCAGCAAGACGTGATTTTACCTCTATATAAAGGCTCAACTTTGTTGGGTTTATTTATTCTCGACAAAAAATCCAGCGGCCTGGGTTATTTTGCTGAAGACCGTGAACTCCTTAAAAAATTCGCCTTTTACTTCGTTACAGGTTTTTATATCGCCTGCCTGAGTCAAAAAACACTTTCTGCTTATCAAAAAACCGAAGCCACCAAACGTATGGAAGTGCTCGGCACGCTTGCCAGCGGTGTAGCTCATGACTTTAACAATTTACTTTCAACCATTATCATGTCTGTCGGTCTGCTCAAATATCTGACTCAAGATACGGATGTGCTTGAACGCCTGCAGGTCATTCAGGCTTCAGCCGAAAAAGGCGCAGCGATTACCCGCGCCCTATCAGACTACGCGAGCACCTTACCGCCAGAAGAAGCTGTTTCTTTACATGAAATCATGCAATTGTTTGAAAGCCAGCTACGAGCCACGCTCCCAGACGGGATTGAGCTAAAGATTAATTTGCCCAGTGAAGACGATATGATTCTGGCTGACCCCGATCAATTAGAACGAGCCTTATTAGAACTCTCACGTAATGCTGAACTTGCCATGAATGGCGAAGGCCATTTGACTATTGATGTCAGCCATACCGGCCGCCTGCCTGGCAGCAAAGACAACTTCGAAGCCGATGATCAGGAATATCTCTGCATTCGCTTAACAGATACAGGTGAAGGGATTCCAGAAAGCATCCGTTCTCGTATTTTTGATCCCTTTTTCTCAGCCTGGACAGAAGGTCGTGGCATTGGTCTGGGTTTGTCGATTGCTCGCCAGATTGTTAAAAACCACAATGGTCGGCTTGAGTTTAAAAGCTGGGAAGGTGAAGGCAGCAGCTTTAGCATCTATCTCCCATTGGCCAGTCATGCAAGCCAAAGCACGCGATTGCTTGGCATTGAAGCCGCTCATAACGAAGAACATCAGGGGCTGATTCTGTTGATTGATGACGAAGCCCCATTGCGTCAGTTACTCAGCGAAGCACTCAGTCTTAAAGGCTATCGCGTGATTGAAGCGGTCAATGGTGAAGAAGGCCTAGCGCTTTTTAAAGCTCATCAAGATGAACTCCAGCTTGTGGTCTGCGATCTTGAAATGCCCCGTTTTGATGGTCGTCGCTTTATTGCCGAAGCCCGTGCAATTTCACCTGATCAGGCGATTTTAGTTTCTTCAGGCAATGCTTCTAAAACCGAACAAAAAGCCTTTCGCCAGCAAGGGATTCAGGTCTTACATAAACCCTATACCTTTGAACAATTACTCGAAGCCATTCGCCAAACTCCCTCACGCATCTAAGCATCTTACTTCGCATCAAACCCTCAGAACTAATCATCTGTCTAGCTTTTTCAGATCACATTAAGCATCACAAAACAGGAGCTCTAACATGTTCAACAAAGGGTTAATAAGCTGTCTTACCTTCCTTTTTACATGGTTGAGCGTGAACCCAAGCTGGTCTCGTCCTGTTTTACAAACCACTGTCAATGCAGTACTTAGAGATCAAAGTTATTACCAACGCTATGGGACTTTTCCGGATGCTCAAACCTCTGAACAATTAAGAATTCAGACCCATTTACTCTATGTAGAAAAGCTGTTAAAAAGCCATGTTCCCAAAAGCATTCCGGCAAAACTGTATCCTCGTCGTCAGCAAATGCTCAAGCTTCTCAAGCAATATATTCACAATGATATTTTTCCCAGTCAACAGGCCTATCGTGGTCGCCGCCCCCATTTTATTGATGAACAAGGCCGACTCTGTGCTGTGGGCTATCTGATCGAACAAACTGCAGGTTTGCCCTTAGCTCAAAAAATCAACAAGCATTACAGCTACGCTTATTTACCCGAAATGCATTTACCCGAGCTCACAACCTGGGTAAAAACATCTGGTTTAACGCTTCAAGAATTAGCGATGATTCAGCCCACTTATGATTATGCTCGTCAAGGAGCCAGAGAGTTTTTCGGTTTCAGTTTTTTAATTTTGGGATTAATTCAGTACGCTTTAATTGCTGTCCATTCAGGCTTAATTTACAAAGTTGAAACTGATAATAGTTTTTCAAAATCCTATGCTGATATTCAGACTGGTGACATCATCCTAACTTCTGCATCAATAGGCTTAATCATCGTGATGGGAGTACTTAGTCCTTTTTTAGCTCCTTCAGATAGTGTTGTGGGAATGGTTACAGGCTTATCTTCCGGTTTAGTTCTGATAACTGGCTCTGTTCTCAATGGCCTCCTTCTCTACCAATTAGACTACTTAACCCATCAAAATAATCAGGTTTCCATTGGTTTTTTTGATACACCTGATCGTCAAATGAGCTGGGGTTTACATGCCTCATTAAACTTTTAATCCTTGGGTAAAAATCAGCAAATAGATTGAATTTTTCAGTTCAGCTTTGTTATCATAAGCCCCAAGCTTTAATTAGCTTCCTGCCAGCGTTTCTTTTTCTGCAGGCTCATTTTTACCTTGTTTTATTTGTCATACATTAATCGTTCTAAAGAGGTATCGAGCCATGAGCAGAAAACTGGCAAGCATTCAAAAAATTGGCCTGATTGAACCCATTGAAGGCGCTGACAGCATTGTCCGCGCTGGTGTTCTGGGTTGGCAGGTTGTGATTCGCAAAGATGAGTTTCAGACAGGTGATCTCTGTGTTTATTGCGAGATCGACAGTCTGTTGCCTGACAAACCTGAATATGAATTTCTTAAACCACGCGGGATGCGGATTCGCACACTGCGTTTGCGAGGACAGGTGTCTCAAGGCATCTGCTTTCCCCTAAGTGTCCTGCCTGAAGGTTTTACACCTGAAGAAGGGCTTGATGTAACTGACTTGCTGGGCGTTATCAAATACGAACCACCTATTCCCGCTAATCTGGCAGGGCAAATCAAAGGCAATTTTCCTAGCTGTATTCCCAAAACGGATGAAACCCGTGTACAGACTTTGCAGCCCGTGCTTACAGCCTTTGCTGATACTCCCTGCTATGTGACAGAGAAGCTTGATGGCAGTTCTGTTACCTATGCTCTGATTGATGGTGACTTTCATGTTTGCAGCCGCAATCTCAACATACTGGATGATGGTAAAAACAGCCTTTGGCGCGTGGCCCAGGCCCTTGAAATTGAATCCAAGCTGCGCAGCCTGGGCCAGAATGCAGCGCTACAGGGTGAAATCATTGGTGAAGGGATTCAGGGCAATAAATATAAGCTGAGAGGCCAGAGCGTTAGGTTTTTTAATCTGATGCTGATCGATGCCTATCGTTTTCTGGACTACGCAGAACTCGTTCATCAGCTTGAGTCCCTTGAACTGACAATGGTGCCTGTTCTAGAGGACAACTATCAGCTCCAAATGGATATTCCAACCCTTATTAAAAAATCAGTCGGCAAGTCTGTACTCAATCCCCAGCTCCAGCGCGAAGGGATTGTGATTCGACCTCTGATCGAACAACGCACGGTTCTGAAAGGTCTGGGCCGGGTTTCATTTAAAGCCATTAACCCTGAGTTTTTGCTTAAGTACGAATAGCCTGACTTAGATCTCAACTAGATGACAACAAACGCCTCTGCCAGTTAGCAAATAACTGACAGGGGCGTTTAATATATCGCCATGGGTATATGGTGCACTTTAACAGACTCGTTTCAGGCTAAAGATATAAAATTTTTATCAAGAGAGCACATTTTTTCTGTGCGGAATTATTTTTTAGCGCACCTAAACTCAGGAGTATCAAAAGCTTACCAGATCTTGCAAAACGATTATTTACTTATCCGTAAATAATTTCAAGCTTGAAATGTCTTGTTAGGACAATCACATTTGAGCTGTGAGAATAAAAGCGCAACAAATCTTCATACATTCGTAAAATCATTTTATCGGGTTCAGAGATGAGCCCACAAACTCAAGTGTAGAGCCAAACCGACTGGATGAAACAATCGACATCAAAACGTGACAATCTGCTCAATCAAAATAAACGTTTCACCCATCTCTGGTTTTGGTCATAAAGAAAAGAGGATATTTATGTTTCAGCGCGTTTCTATTTCACAGACTCTGATTAAGTCCGGACTGGCAATTCATCTTTCTTTGCTGACTCTGACAGCCTGTAACGGCACCCAGCCTATGCCCTTATTTAACAGCGGTGAAAAGCTTCAGGCAGCTGACAATCAGACTGGACGCAGCACAAGCGCTCAGACAGCATCTGATAGCAGCATCTGTAACCCCACTTGTCCATCAGGAAGCGTCGACCGCTCCAAGATTCAGACGGGTATCGGTAGCAGTGATAACAACGACAGCAGTGGTGTTAAAGCGGAACGTCAGGTTCCTGCCTTTGATGTTATTGGTCACGGCATTAGCAGCAGCCAAGCTTCAGCGCTGGCCAGCAGCTTTAATCTGAGAGAACTTAAACTAGCCGGTGATGGCTCAGTCTCTTATCTCAATGAAGCTCGCTTTCAGCATCTGCCCATGACCAGTCAGCCTAATGAATTTAAAACTCAAGCCACGATGCCCCATGTCCCGGTAGTGTTTAAAACCCCAATCCCTAAGCCCACCATTGACCCTGACAAGTTCAATGAACCAACGCCAAACAGAACGCCTTTTCCTCTGGCCAGTGATAATCCCTATGACTTTAGCCATGAAGATCAGGAAAAAGTAGTCGCTGAATATCTCGATTTTGAAGCCCTTAAACAGATTAAAGTGATGCCCGAGCAAGAAGCTTTAGACAAAATCCTGATTGGTCTGCGCCAGGCTGGCCTGCTACCAGAAGGCAAACCGATTATGGGCCACTCAGAGTTTGAATACCGCTCAGTTAGCGGAGGCGACAGTCTTAAAACCCAGCTGGATACTCAAATTGGTTTTGAGCAGACATTAGGCAGTCTTAAGCTGATAGGCCCAGGCGCCAAGGTCAAAGTGGCCGTTGACGGAGAAGGGGTGATTACTCAGCTGCGTTATGCTGGCCGCAGTCTGCGCCAAGGGCAGAATGTCGACATCATCTCACCAGAAGATGCTGAAAAACAGGCTCTGAGTATGCTGAATCAAGAAGATCGAGCAAGTAAATGGGCAGTTTCAAGTGAGCTGGTTTATTATGCTCCGCCGCTTGATCAACGCGTCAAAACCATTTTGCCTCATTATCTGATTAAGG
>CAJYHH010000036.1 GCA_913773825.1 Candidatus Sericytochromatia bacterium
GATCGAACAGAAACCATGCAACATAGTCAAAGCAGCCAGCACCAGGACGCACAGGATATGACAAACCCCAGCCTGTCGAATCAAAACGCAACCAGTCAAAATACAAACAATCAGAATTCAAACAGCAGCGCTCCTGAGCAAGCGACTGTTTTTCTGACAAAAGCCTTACAGGGTGGAAGTACAGAAGTCCAGATGGGCAAGCTGGCGCTTGACAAGTCTCAGAATGCGGAAGTCAAAAACTTTGCTCAGCACTTAATTAAGGATCATAGCCAGGCAGGTGAAAACGTCAAAAAACTGGCGGGAGCCAAACAACTGCCTTTACCCACTCAGATTTCATCGAATCAACAAAGCCAGTTAACTCACCTGGCAAGCTTAAGCGGAGCTGAGTTCGATAAAGAATTTATGGCTCTAAATGTCCAGATTCATGAAAAAGATGTGGCTGAGTTTCAAAATCAGGCTTCTAGCAATCCTGATCATGAGGTCCGCGCTTTAGCAGCCAACACTTTACCCAAGCTGCAGACCCATCTAAAAATGGCAAAGGATCTCAACAGCAAAGTTAACAAATAAAGCCAAGCCGTCTAAACAGGACAAACACCCATCAACCAAAACAGAGTCAAAAAGAGGTCAGAACCTATCGATTGGAATTGTGATTTTTTTGTCAACTGCCCACTTGGTCAGATTTGTTTGAGTTGTGAAGAGCTTGCAAAGCTTGTCGCAGGACTAATAGAGAGTCAGGATTACGCCAGATTGTTCATTCCAAACTGACTCTGTGGGTACACCATAACCCCTATTGTGTTCCTGAGTGCACAGAGTCAGTTGCTCTGCGAGTCTATGCTCAGTATTACCTGGAAATTAAACCCAAAGCCAGCACGGCCTGGGACGATTATAGGCATATTAGAGAGCTTGAAGCAGGCTTTAAGCATGAGAGGCTTTGAGATTGAGCCTGTCTGCTCTTTTGCCAAACAGCTGAAAAATCTCCCGCAAGCATCATGAGCTAGCATGAACCTAGCAGTATTCAAACATTCTGGCCCTTAACCTAGTGGTTAAGGGCCAGAATGTTTTACTAAGCAGAAAAAGCCTGTCTCGTAAGGTTTAAATTTTCCGGATTTCCGCCTGCTTAAGGATCGACTCGATCAGTCCGTTAATATGGTTGAGCTTTTGATGATAATGACCAAGCTCCTGTCGGGTTTGCTGGTCGATTTGTGTAAAAGGTGTGAGGGACCGCTCATGACTCTCAACCCAATGCGTAAATCGCTGCAAACGCTCCGTAAGGTTCACAAGCTCTTCGCCAGCATTTGTAGCAGGCAGGATCGTCAAAGCGTCCTGTTTATACTCACGAATCAGCTCATAAGAGATTTCACGCCCCTGCTCTAGAAAAGCAATCATCTCCTGTTGAACAGATAAGGGTGTCGATTTAGCGGAGAGTTCATACAAAACTTTCAGGTCTAAAGCCAGGAAACGTGTGAGTGTCTGCCCCGTAAGCCTGAAGCGGTCAACTAGCTGAGTGACGGACATAAAACGATTAGCCGTTTTGGCAGACATGCTGAAATTTTCACGAAGCCAAGGCAGAAATTTTCCATGACCCACAAGTTGTTTAACCTGCATTAACAGGCGTCCAGACTCAACAAGGTGTGGGCTTGAGTACTGAAACTTTTCTTTTAATTCAGCCTTGATAGCAGCTAACTGCTCGTCAAGCGCGATATGTGGTTGTGATTGCTGAAGCATATCCTGATCATCCGGGCTTGAATAAAGTGGATTTTGCTCTAAAATGTTGGTTTCAAAGTAATTCATTGACGTTCCCTCAACTTTCATCCAATGACTACTGACAGCGAGGTTAAAGAGGGAGTTTCATCTAACTTTAGCTGAAGTGTTGTCAAGCTCTGACTCAGATAACCTTACTTCTTCAGTTTATAAAATCGCGACTTCCCTTATCAAGACATCAAATTAACAAGCCCAGAAATTTTGTTGAAATTTATATGTTTTTTATAACTAGTCGACTCCAGACTTAACACGCGTTTTGATTTTTTAACCTTGATTACGACAAAAAAGACAATAGAAAAAATAAACAGGGTTACTGATTCTTTGTCTGATTTAGATTCTGTAGGTACTCGGCAGCCAAAATAGTTGATGCCTTCTGGGTACACAATGAGTTACTTGATGCGGAAGCTAAAGAGCCTGATACTGACTGTCTCTTA
>CAJYHH010000037.1 GCA_913773825.1 Candidatus Sericytochromatia bacterium
GACCGCGTGACCAATAGCAAAAAAGTCGGCAAAGAAGACAAGGGCAGCGATAAAATCGACATCAATGACCTGATGGAAGAGCTCGATAAAGATTTACGCGAGCTGCATGGCCATGATGAGCAGACCGTTGTCAAAATGGCTCGTAATCTGCTGATTCAGGCGATTCGTCGCAACGCCACTGAGCTGTATGTAGAGCCCCGAGCTGAAAAACTGCTGGTGCGCTGCCGGGTCAACACCCAGCTTGAGACGCTTTCAGAGCTGCAGCGCGGCATGCATCGGGATCTGATCTCACGGTTTAAATCGATGGCAGACCTAGATTTAGAGATCACTGAAAAACCCCAAAGCGGCCTGATTACAATTACCGAAGGGGATGTTGAGATCTTCTTTAAAGTTGATACGCTGCCAACGCGCTTTGGCGAAAAGCTGGCGATCAGCCTGCCTGAATCCGGAAGTATTCCTGCGCTTGAAAATATCGTCCTGACCAAAGACGAACGTCAGTCACTCAGCCGCCTGCTAACCGCCCCTTATGGTTTAGTGCTGGTCTTAGGGCCTGCGGGCTCTGGCAAAACCACAACGCTTTACAGCCTGCTGCGCCAGATGAGTGAGCGCGGCTTAAATGCTTATGCCATTGGCAGCCGCCAGGCTTATGACATTGATGGGGTCAGCCGGATCGAAACCGGCCATACGGGATTAGATGTCGCCAGCGCCCTTGAAGCCGCCCTCAATCAGCGTCCCGATGTGGTGCTGCTAGAGGACTTACCCGATGCTCGCACCTTAAACCTGGCCATTGATGCCGCTTTAAAAGGCCATCTGGTTTTAAGTGCTTTTTCAGCGACGCATCTGGATGCCGCTTTAGTCCGGGCTGAGCAAATGGGCGCTAATCGCGAATTTTTGCTTGAAGCCTTAGCCGGTGTGATTACCCAGCGTCTGGTGCGCAAACTCTGCCCAAACTGCCGCGAGTCTTATGAGCCCGATGCCCCGGTTGTGCAGCGTTTAGGCCTGAGCAACTGGGACAGCCTGTATCGCCCAACCGGTTGTACGGTCTGTGAGCAGACGGGCTTCCGGGGCCGGATTGGCATGCATGAAGTGCTGCCGATTGATGCTGACCATCGCCTGCTGCTGAAACGCCGCACCCCGATGGTTGATCTTTATGCAGCCGGTCAGCGCAGTTTAAAAGACAGTGGTTTAGACCTGCTGCGCAGCGGCCTGACAACCCCACAAGAACTTGTAAGAG
>CAJYHH010000038.1 GCA_913773825.1 Candidatus Sericytochromatia bacterium
GGCCAGCATGTACGTCCCGAAGACTGGAACGCGCTGATTAGTGACCCAGATGTAGTGGTGCTTGATACTCGTAATCTCTATGAAACTTCAATTGGCAGTTTTAAAGGTGCCCAAGATCCCCAGACCCAGAGCTTTCGCGAGTTTCCAGACTATGTAAATCAGACCCTTGATCCTGACAAACATAAACGGGTCGCGATGTTCTGCACCGGCGGTATTCGCTGTGAAAAAGCCAGCGCCTGGATGTTGGCCCAAGGCTTTGAGCAGGTCTATCAGCTGGATGGCGGAATTTTAAAGTATCTCGAAACCATTCCCCCAGAAGAAAGCCTCTGGGAAGGCGAATGTTTTGTCTTTGATGAACGGGTTGCGGTTAATCATCAATTAGATCCAGGCCGCCATAGTCTGTGTGTCGGCTGCGGCGGAGCCGTTGCGCCGGAAGATCTTGAGCACCCGGATTATGAGCCTGGGGTCAGCTGTCCAGCTTGTGCATCTGAACGCACTGAAGCTCAGAAGATTCGTCATCGCCAGATTCGCGAGCAGCAAATTCGAGCCCAAAAACTTCGCTAAACCCAGCTCTAAACGCCTCAATCAGTGTTTGAGTCTCTGGCAGATGCCCCAATAAACTCTGCAAATCAGCAAGAGGTGATCGGGTACCAAATACTGCCTGCAGCAAGGCTTGATCAGCCTGCAGATAAATCATGCCCTGCAGCAAAAAGGCTTTACGCCGTCTGACCTGGGCGGTACCGATCAGCTTTTGACCTTTAACGCGCAAATCAGCAGGTGTTGTCACGGCAAAACAATGGCCGGGGTGTTTTTGCGCGGCCTCTTGCCCAGCATCAGCCTGAATCCCCAGTTGCGATAGCCCCAAAGCCAGCGCACGGGTTAAACGAGCATGGCCTTCCAGCAGATTACCCGACAGCCATTCAGTGGGGCCAATTAAACTAAAGGTCAGATCACCAGCGTGTAAAATGGCGGCTCCACCTGTTGGTCGCCGCACCGATTCTAAACCCAATTGCGCGAGTTTACGCATCTGTTCAAGATCAGGGTTTTCAAATCGACCCAGCGATAAACACGCCGGAGACCACGTATAAAAGCGCAGCAGCGGCCGGTCAGACTCAGGTTGAAAGGCACTGTAATAGTCTCGATCCCGGCGCATCTGTTCAAGCCCTGAGAGCTCAGGTTCCCAAGCCAGATCAGCTGGCGTCAGCTTAGACATGCTCACTTTAGCGCAAGTGGCCTACATATCCTTGGCGAAGTCTGGGCGATACTCGATGATATCGATCACCGTGGGCAATTCACACAGGGTCTTGCGATCTACGACCACAGCCTTGAC
>CAJYHH010000039.1 GCA_913773825.1 Candidatus Sericytochromatia bacterium
CTCGTGAAATCGCCCGCCTGTTGGGTGAATCTGAGTTTAAGACGATGTTCCAGCAGGGCAGTAAGCTGAATATCTTCATTGCTCAACTTGATTCCCAGGACCTGATCACTGTCATCTTCGACGAGCGCACCACGCTCGGTATGATTAAGCTGAAAACCCAGCAGATGACCAAGAAGATCTCTGATGAAATTCGCGCAATGACCGGCGCTGGCGCACAGGGGCACGGACAATGGCGCTAATTAACTACGCGAGTCGTGAAATCCACTGTAAGCTCGTTTTCTACGGCACAGGTATGGGTGGTAAAACCACCAATCTTGAGTATTTGCATAAGCAGCTCAGTCCCACCATTCGTGGCGAAATGGTTTCTTTGAACACCGCAAATGAACGCACACTGTTCTTTGACTTCCTGCCGCTGGATTTGGGTACCGTACAAGGTTTTAAAACGAAGTTCTCTCTCTATACCGTTCCGGGTCAGGTTGAGTACAACGCAAGCCGTCGTCTGGTTCTAAACGGTGCTGACGGCCTGGTCTTTGTTGCTGACTCTTCTCGTTCTAAACTGCAGGAAAACATTGATTCCAAGCAGAACATGATTGAGAACCTGGCATCTTACGGGATGGTGCTTGGCAAAATTCCCTGGGTTATGCAGTACAACAAACGTGACCTGCCTGACGCAATGTCGGTCGAAGAGCTCGAAAAACACCTCAATCCTGAGCGTGTTCCCCACTTTGAAGCCGTTGCTTTCAGCGGCCAGGGTGTCTTTGCGACCCTCAAAGCGATCTCTAAGGCCGTCCTGAACGGTCTGAGCTAGTTTCGTTTATTAAGCTTAAGTTCTAAAAGCCGGATCTATTTTCTAGATCCGGCTTTTGTTATATTTTTTATTTCCTGCAACCAAAGTTTAGAGTCAGTTTAGATCCAGTTTTAAGTTAAAATTAAATCTGATTTAGTTTGGCTCACTTATCACAAGTTAAGCGCTAAACCCACCGATATAAATGAAGTCCAGGCACACAGACTTGATCGACTTCTATCGACAAAAACGACTCAATTGTTATTTCAGGGAGTGACAGACAGATATGCCCAGCCTTCACAGCCAGCAGATGCCCCTCCTCAAACCGCTAAACGAAATTCAGGTTCCCAAACAGATTCAGGCTCAAACTCAAGCTCCAGGCGAAGCTGCTCAGCAGCCTGCGGCCCCTGCTCAATCAGCTTCTAATCCAGTTGCAGCAACCAAACAAGCCATTCAGAATCTCGTTTCTGATGGCGGCAAAATCGACCAGGCTCAGTTTGATGAGTGGAAAACCCACGCGCTTCAAGACAATAAGCTGGATAAAGACGAAGCCAAATTCCTGATGGATCAAATGGCTGCCGGTCGTTTTGAACAAGACGTGATTCCTGCTGTTACGGATGCCCTGTCTAAAGGTTTTACGGCTCATACAGGAAATCCCATTGCCTATATCGGTGGCAATAAACTCACTCAGATTCAAAAAGTCGACAAAACCTTTAAGCTTGAAGACGCCAAAAAAATTACTGATGCTAACGGTATCGACGAAATTTATTTTCAGACCGTTAATGACAAAGGTGAGTTAAGCGGCGATCTGTTTGTTGCCTATGGCTCTGATGAAGAAAAAGGCTCTCTTGAGCTTGAGCGTGTTAAAGAAGGCTATGTTGGCCGCATGAACAACGTCAAAATCAAAGTTGTTCACATTAATAACGAAACCAACACAATGATGGAAGGCGCCAAAGCGCCCTGGATTTCCGCTGGTAAGACCCTCAAAGATGCCGGTCAGACAGGTATTGCCAAAGGCATCGGTGAAGTAGCCACAACTGTTACAGCACTCTTTATTGGTAAAACAGTTGTTGAAAACGGCGTAAAGACTGTAACCGAAAAAGCCGCTCAGACTGTAGCTGAAACAGCCGCTGGGAATGCAGCCGGGGCAGTTACCCAGATGCCGGGTCTGTTAGATAAAGCCAAAACCTTTGGTTCAACCATTGGCTCCAGCGTCAAAGGTTCTTTGCGTACTGTTGCTGTTGGGGCTGCAGTAGCAGGTGCGGTTGTAGGCACGGTTGTCACCGTTGGCTCAGCTATTGGCGCAGTCAAAAGCCGCTTCAATCATCGTGATTACACTACGCTGGATATGATTACCGGCAATTACTAGAACAAGCCTGTAGATTGTGGCTGGTTGTTAGCAGCGAGAAGCATCAAATCCCAGAAGGCCTGGATTTACTGATAAAGTAAATCCAGGCCTTAAGTAATTTTTTATCCTGATCAGCTACTGGTTACCAGCTTGTTTACTCCGGCATTACCATCAGAGCTGTTGCAACAGGACGTTCACTGCCATCACTGGGTGAATTAAGAATGCGCTGATTGACAACCATGGTGCTTGAACCACCACCGTCAAAGTTGATGGCTTCAACTGCACCTTTTTCTTTGAGAAACTGGGCGAGTTCGTTTAGGGTTAAGCCCTTACTGCGCGTTTGACGACCATCAACGACAGCTAAAATAATGCTGCCATCAGCTGTTAATCCCAAAGCGGTACGGGGGGCACGACCCACGGCAATATCTGGCTGGAATTTTTCTTTTTCAGCTGTGATATAAATCTGTCCTTGTTTAAGCAACTGGGGACCACCGCCTAATAAATGTCGGACTTGAGCCCATTGATCCCAGATCTTAGAAAACACCATTGCTCGCATGCCTTCATAAGCATCAGTTTTGAGCCACTGAGCAGCCTGGCCATGGGCTGATATCACATAGCCGTCTTCTGGTATCGGCGTGTTGTGTGTATAAATCCCAGCAACCGTGCCATCTAACAATACCTGAAGTTCAAGCGCGTCAGGGGATTCCGTTGTCCCGGTTCTTAAACCAAAGCGAGGTGTATAGAGAATGGCCTGATTATTCTGGCGCGGTAGATTGACGCCATGAAAAGCTAAATATCGGTTGAGCTGAGGAAACAAGGCTGAAAGTGAACGATCATTTTGGGTAATAAACAGACGATCTTTGCTGCCTGGCTGAGGCTGAAAGCCTAATAGTGTGCGACCATAAATCGGCGAGGCAATCAGTTCTCGTTCCAGCATAACCGTGCCTAATGGTACACCGGCTGAATTAAAATAACCGCCGTTGACGGCTATTAACGCGCCTTTGCGCTGAGACATCCGGCTGACGGTCTCTTTTGTAAAACCGCGTCCACTGCCGGCAATCATGGGCTCAAGCCGAACTCGGGCATTGGGCGCAATTTTAACTGTAAAAGACGTAACAGGGCCAAAATTTAAGCCTTGATAGCTGCGCGTCAGCTGGATACCCGGTGCAAGATTGCTTTGGTTTTCTTCCTGAAAGATTTTGACTAAATCAATCACCAAGCGATGGGGATCTTTTAGCCAAAAAATCTTATGCGGCGAAGGATAGTTTTTTTCAATCCTGATCCGGGCTGTGCCTGAACCTGTTTTTTCGATTTTGACGCCTCGCAGGAGCATGTCTGAACCGGTTGGGGCCAGGGTGTCGATATCTTGAGGGTCAATGCCCATGATATCAACGGTAATCAGGCTGTCTGTTTCGTTGACTTTATAAACGGGTTCTTGGGCAAACTGAAAGACCACGCGAGTATACACATCACCTGGAAAGACCTGCGCACCTGTCAGTCGGTTTAAGTCAGCGCTCAGGCGGATTTCATCACGGCTCAGGCTATGGGTCAGGATCGTGCCCAGATTAACAAATAATGAGCGTGGCACAAATAAGGTGCCCTGTTGCCAAATCGGTGGATGCGAAATCGCCAGTCCTGTACCCTGCCAGGTAATCTGACGTGAGCCTTCGGTCAACTGATAAAACATACCGGGCTTAATTAAACGAGCAGAGTGTTTAACCGGGTCCAGATGAACGGATAAGCCCAGATGTTCAACGACCTGAATCGGCAAATAGAGTACAGAGTTTTGCACAAAGGGGGCAACCGATAAATTAAGCGGTTGTTCATTGAGCAGCATACGTGTGCCGCCCTGGGACTGAGCAGGTGAAGGCAGTGCTAAGCACAGACTAAGCGTC
>CAJYHH010000040.1 GCA_913773825.1 Candidatus Sericytochromatia bacterium
CTTTACGCAGGCCCTCTAACAAAATCCGTTCGTTCGCAGCCACACCGTTTTCGAGGATATAGAGATGGGGCAGTTCTTCTGCGACCTTAATTGAGCGTTGTTTGACCGTATTGTCTTTATCGACAACAAACACAAACTTTTTATCGAGGATTTCAAACGTTGCTTTTTGCGGAATAATAATCGCTTTAGGATAGGGCTGGCTCATCAGCACGCTGCCGGTTTCGCCATGTCTAAGCAGGCCCTGGGGATTGGGGAAGGTGGCGCGCATTTCGATATTGCCGGTCTCGTTATCAAACTCGCCTTCAATTGTTTCAACCCGACCCGCGTAGGCAAATGTTTCACCATTGGCCATTCTGAGATGAACCTGGCGCAGGTTTTCCTGATTTTTATGAGTCATAAAATTCAGATACTGAGCTTCAGAGACGTTAAAATAAACCCACATTTTGCTGGTGTCTGTCAGGGTTGTGAGCAGATCGCCTTCTTCAAGCAGGCTGCCTTCACGGGCTTCTAAATGGTCAACTAAGCCGCTAAAAGGCGCTTTAACGTCGGTAAAACTGAGATGGGTTTTGGCGAGTGTGACTGAGGCTTTGGCTTTGTCGAGCTTGGCTTTATTAATCGCCAGTTCACTCTTTGAGACAATGTCCTGATCTGCCAGAAATTTAGTGTTCTGGTATTCAATTTCTGCGGCTTTGGCTTCTGCTTCAGCGCCTTTGAGATCGGCCTGATACAGCGGCGGCATGACTTTAAACATCATCTGCCCTTTTTTGACGCGTTTACCTTCGTCAACATAAATCTTTTGCAGATAGCCGCTTTCAAACGAGCGCACTTCAATACGGCGGAAAGCGTGAATCTGGCTGACATAATCACGGGTGACGGAGGTGTCTTTTTTAAGTGGCGTGGTGACAGCAAAAACGGGTTTTTCTTCGACCACTTCTTCTTTATGCTTACAACTGGCATTTAGACTCAAGATGCCTAAACTAATACTGACCAAAAGGTTTTTGATGGGTTTTTTCATGGTTTCTTTTCGCAAGATAAGCTGAAGGTTCTTTGCGTAAAAACACGCAATTGGACAAGCAAAATGTGTGCTCAAGCTGCTTATGGATTCATTGCTCAAACAATTGAGACCAGCCATAGCGCTGAGAGAGAGGGCAGGTTTTGATAACCTAGCTGACTCAATGAAGTCAGCTAAGCCAGGACTCATAATCTAAAGATTTGAAGCCAAGTAAAAACGGAAGCATGTTGAAGGCCCGCAAGTGGACTAAAAGCCACTTGAATCATCTGTGCCCATGCTGGGGAACGAGACTTTTTTAAAGCTGTCACAGCGCCCAAACTTATCCCAAGCAAAGCAAGTAAGCCTGCTGGGCCTAGTTCCAAGCTTTCCGCTAATTCTTCTGTTAACAGCGAGATCAAAAATAGCGGCTGTTCAGATGGTGTCTCAGGTGTTGATTCTGAGGGCTTTTCAGCATGGGGAGCCGGATCAAGTGACTTGAGAGATGTGAGCTGGGTGTCACGCAGATTGAAAAAAGAGTTTTGTTCGGAGTGTGCAGGATGCTCTTGAATGAGCGCATCACCCGCTAGTTGAAGACCCAGCAAACCAAACAGGACAAACAAAGATGGCAAAAATAATTTTAACCAGACCTTGTTTTGTTTTTTGCTGATCAACGAACCGAGAGACATGCACATGTCCGCAGATTAAGATATTTTTGTCTGATGCGTCAAGGGGTAAAATGGTCTGAAAGACAGTCAGAGTGAGCTTTTTCGCTGAGAATATCCTGAGAAAACTCTGAGTGTTAAGCGTGAGATTTTTAGGCTTGTGTGAGAGTGTCTGTTGATGCGGTTTAGCGTATAGAGTAACTCAGTCCCCTCAAGAGATGTTTTTAAATCCAAGCCACTGGCTCAAGAGAGAAGTTTGTCCCAAGTCCATTCGTCCATTCGTCCATTCGTCCACTATTCCGCTTTAAACCGCTCGCGATGCATCACTTCTGCTTCCCCTTGCAGAGTGATCTTTCCAGCTTCATCTTCAATCACCGTCTCAATCATGGCGCGATGCCCCTGAATGCTGAGAATGGTCAGCCGGGCTATATAATTTGTATCTACATACATGGGCGCTTTAAAGTTCAGGCTTTGAGACAGGTAAATGGTGCCAGGTCCAGGGAAGTCCATTCCGAGTACGCGTGAAAAGACAGATGCTGAGAGCATGCCGTGCATAATTGGTCGTTTAAAGATCGTGCCGGCAGCATATTCAGCATCAAGATGGAGAGGATTGGCATCGCCACTAATCTGAGCAAAGCCGATTACGTCTTCCTGACTAAAACGCAGGGGAACAGTCTGACTATCACCGACGTGAAGGGTCTCGCTCATCACTTATTCCTAGTCAAATGAAATCAGTTTATAAGATACGCCCTCCGTTATTTAAATGCCAAACCTCTTTAACGAGATTACAAGAATTTATTTATTGGTCCGGCTTGAAAATCCAAATGGCAGATAAAGCGGGCAACGCGACGCAATGGCTGTGCCTAACAAGATTATTCCTACCAGAGCTGGCCAAATATTTTTAAAAGCAAAGGCGGCCACCAACAGCATGATTCCAAGTATCAGACGCAGACTTCTATCCAGGGCTCCTAGATTAGCAGGCATTTATGATCTCCTTCGACGTAGACATTTCCTTGTTTTAGCCTATCTAACTTATACAGATAGGACGAAGAGCTGGCTCAGCTTTTGAGCAGATGCACATCATGCTGCTACTTGAGGCGCATCAATTGATCAAGCAAATCGTTTTAAGGCTTGTGAATGAAACGGGTAATCTGAGCTTGAATTATTTTCAAACTTTGCTACGATGAGGCCATCGTGCCTGGAGGTGATGGATGTGGCCTTAATGGAGTGTCCTGAGTGCAAAACAGAGGTTGTGGCTGGAAAAAAAGTTTGTTCTGACTGTGGATATCCCGTGATGTTGAGTCAGCAGGATGTTGAAAAAAATGAAACCTCTGTTCCCAAAGTTTTAGCGTCAAAATCCGAGAAGAAAAAGACTTCATGGCTGGTGCTGATTGGGCTTTTGGCTATTGCGGGATGGCTGATTTCTACCCAAATCACGATTTTTAGTGTTCCTCCAATTGGCGCTGTGCCTGAAGGCCGAACGCTGATTATCTCTCGCATGGACAAAACCAACTTTATCGATAGCGCAGACGCCATGTGTGAGCGGATTCAGGACGGGGTCAATCTTTTATGCCGTGGCATGGCTTTAGTGGCGATCAGTGAAAAAGCGACAATTTATCTACGACTTCCCTACATCGAAGCTTTTTATCTGATTTCGACAAATGGCAAGACTTATACTCAAGCTTCAACTGACGCTGCCGCTGAGCCTGAGCCGATTGCTGCTCCATCTACTGTTGTTCTGTCTGATACCCCTGCTGTTGAGGATTCTGTCTCGGATACCCCCCATGATTCGGTTGTGGCAGTGGTCAAAAATTGGCAGGAAATCAAGCGCAATGCCTTTGTAAACAAAGACAGCTCAGAACTGTCTTCTGTGCTTACGGGGCAAGCCTTAGCTGACACTGAAGGGGGTGTCAACTGGTGGTCCAACAATGGCAATTTTTATGCCATTGAATTACACAGTCTGGATGTCATCAAAGTTGAGATGTTGACTCCAACACAAGCCACCGTGCTTGCCAAAATTTCTGAAACCAAAGACAATTCTGTCCAAGGCCGTAAAATGTCCACTTATGAAGCCACTTATACCCTAGAAAAAGTTGGTGGTGTCTGGAGAATTTCCAAGATAAAAGCTGATTAAGTGAGCCAGAGTTCTTTTAAACAACCAAAAATCAACGCAGATAGGGATTGATTTTCTTTTCCTGCCAGATGGTGGTGGTAGGCCCATGGCCTGTATGAACGGTTGTGCTGTCATCGAGGCTGAGCAGGCGGGATTTAATCGACTTCAGAATCAGTTCCTGATCGCCGCCCCAAAGGTCCGTGCGGCCAATGCTGCCTTTAAAGAGCGTGTCACCGGCGAATAAAAAGCTGTTTTCACCCGCGACATAAAAGCAACAGCTGCCGGGTGTATGGCCTGGAGTATGAATCGAGAGGCTTTTGTGCTTCCCAAATTCAACGGTCAGGCCATCGTCGATTGCCTGATCAATCGGCTCAGTCGGCTCGGTGGGAATGCCGAACATCTGACCCTGCATGGGCACATTGTCGTAGAGCCACTGATCACCTGGATGTAAGAGTACTTTGGCACCAGTTGCGGCTCTGACAGCGGCTGTGGCGCCAACATGGTCAAAGTGGGCATGGGTATGCAGCAGGTATTTAACCGTCAGGCCCTGTTCAGTTACTTTTTGCAGAATCTTGGGCGCATCGCCACCGGGATCGACAATGATGGCTTCTTTGGTTTTGTCACAGGTAATGATGCTGCAATTGCACTGCAGCATGCCAACGGGGAAGGTTTCGATTTTAAGCATAGGGTTATTTTATCGCATGGGCGTCTTAACAGACCTTTGACCTGCAACATTCACCGGTATTTTGATCAAATGGGCTGGGTAATTTTGGGGTACAAGTGGGTAGGGCGTCAAGTTACTGCGTAAAGGCCACAATAGCTTTAGATTTTATGGGTTTTGAGGGTCAATCTCAAGGCCCGCCAAATCAAATGGGTTTTGTACCAAAAATAGGGGTTCAGCTTCTAATCGAATCAAAAGCTGATCGGCAGTATATTGAATAAACTGATGCATTTCAGCGAGGTTGATTCCCAGTAGATTAACAGGTAGAGCTTCCGAAACAAACAGCGTTTCGATAGACACTGCTTCCTGAATCAGCCCATGTAGGGTCTTGCTGTTTAGAGGCTGCTGCAAGCGAGCATAGATTGCGCAGGCAAAATCTAGATGTAGTTTTTCATCCCGATAAATCAGTTCGTTCATTCGGCACAGTCCTGGCATTAAACTGCGCTGTTTAAGCTGAAAAACCGCGTAAAAACTGCTGCTAAAAAATAACCCTTCAATAAGGGCTATCGCGATGAGGCGCTCTGCAAAGCTGCCTGTTTTGATCAAGCGTTGAATCCATAAGGATTTGCGTTTGACGCAGGGCTGCAAATCCAGCGTCAGAAACAGACGTTGTTTTTGGTTTGCGTCTTTGACGTAGGTGTCTAACATCAGGCTATAAGCTTCCGCGTGAATGTTTTCCATAGAGCACTGAAGGCTGTAAAACCGTTGGGCCTCAGGGTACTGGACTTCACGCATAAAATTAAGCATCAGATTTTCGACAATTTGATCTTCGTCGGTAATTAAAAAGGCCAGCATTTGGGTCAAAAAGGAGCGCTCCTGATTATTGAGCTCAAGCTGCCAGTCTCGCTGATCCTGAGTGAGATCAATGTGGTAAGGCGTCCAAAAATAGTCCACTGCTTGCTTGTACATCGTCCAGAGTTCAGGCTGCTGAATAGGAAACAAATTTAAGTCTTTAGGCTGCACCATCAGCATGGGTTCTGGATCATAGTGTCTTTTGATGACAGGAATCGATAACATAAGGCTGATCTCAGGATCGATCAGATAAAGGGGGCTGGCAGCTGGTGTGCCTGAAGCCGTCAGGGTGCTGGTGCTGGGCGGTAAACGCATCTGACTCAGGGATTCATAAACCATAAACGCCTGCTCTTCAGGCTGATGATGATCCAGCGCCAATCCCAGTGCAATGCGCAGCCAAAACCACTGAGGCAATTCAATCAGCTTTTGAGACTTATCGCGCAGCAGATGACGCAGGCTTAAGGTTTCAAGATCAAGGGCGCTAAACAGCTGATCGCGTTCAGGCTGAATGGCTTCACTGAGATAAGCCAGCGTCAAATCCAAAAATCGCGGATTTAGCAAGCCCAGCCTGACTGCCCGGCGGATATAAGCCACAAATCCATCGCGATAAATTCTTTTGGGGGGTGTTTGGTCCAGAACTTCTTCATAAATGGCGTTTAGCAGCAGGCTGGACCTTGCGCCTTGCTGATGCGGTAAAAAAGTATGAAAAAGGTCCACAATCTGTCCTCAATCCAGACAATTTTTGCAAGCGGAAAAAAACAGGTTAAAACGATTTTTTGACAATGTTGGCAAGATGGTGCTCAAAATAGCTTTTGAGGTTCTAAACTTGGTTTTTAATTTCTTACGCCTTAAAAGCGCGTTTAGCTGTGTTTGTTTAACAAGCTCAATATTCCACTTTGCGTTAATCAGTGTTAGCGATGATTAGGCTTGAATACAAGGATTTAATTAGAGATTTTGCTAGGGCTCAATAAAAAACGAGTTTGTAACAGGGGTTAATGCCCTTGGCTGAACGGATGCCCACACACCCAAATGGCGCGCTAAGTATAAGTCTTTCTGGTTGCAGTAACAGGTTTGTGTTTTAGATTTTATGGGCTTGATGAAGACTTGCTTGAGCAGATGGTTTGGGCGATTTGAGTTTGTTTGCTAGCAAAGAATTGATTCTGCAAGAATCTTGCGCTGTGGATAATCTGTTTTTTTGTTGTTTGTGCTGTCAGGGCGTTTCAGCATGGGCGGCTCATCAAAAGAGTTTTTATTTCGGGATTGGGTCTGAGCTAAAGCTTTTGGGTTAATGGATCGCTTATTTTACAAATAAAAATCGTCGCCCAAGCCCAATAGCTGTGTTTGGGTTTATAATTAAGTCATTCTGACAGATATTTTAGTTTTATTGGCATGAAAGTGAGCTTTGAATGAACATTCAGTCTACCCCTACTCCCGTTAGTCTTCCGCTTGTTAAATCTAACGAAGCTCGTCTTCAGCCTATTCAGGTAAGTAGCCCCAAAGTCACCCCCAAAGCAGATACTGGCGATAAAAGCCTGCTCAGCGGAGCTGTCCGCGGTGGTTTGACAACTGTGGGTGCAGCGGCTGTCCCAGGCTTGGTCTATATGGGCGCTCAGTCTGGGGGGGTAGCCAAGCTGCTTTCGATGTATATCGTGGGAACCGCTGTAGGTGCGGGTGCCGTAGCGGGTGCGCTGGCCGGTGCCGCTTCTTCCCAGGTCAGCAGTAATCCCTTTGTCGGAGCGGGTGTGGGCGCGGGTGTCGGCGCAGCGGCGGGTGCTTTGGCGCTGGGCATTGTCTCTCGCAGTGGCGGTGGTGCCGCTGCTGGGGCTCTGATTGGAGCCGTAGCCGGGATTGTGGGCGGTGCCGCTGGTACCTACGCTGCAGAAAA
>CAJYHH010000041.1 GCA_913773825.1 Candidatus Sericytochromatia bacterium
GACAAAAGCTGAGCTGCACGTCAATGCTTTCACCCGGCGGCAGATTCCCAACCTGAAGCGTAAAGACATCATCACGCTCTTGCTCCATTAAAGCCGCGCGATGCCCCTGATCCAGAGCCTGCTGGTAGGCTTCGCGAGCAGCTTGACGCTCCTGCACATTGCCTTTTACCAGACGCTCACCGACTTTAAGCGTAAAAGCATACACCGCTGCAGCACCAGGCAGTGGAAAAGTATAGACCGCTTCAATCGGTGTGTCATAAGGGTTTTCAAAACGCTGAATCAGTTCAGTATCGCTGATGCCCTCAAGAACACGAGTTTTAATCTGCAACCCTGCCAGCGGCAGGACGCTTTTGCGATCCCGGCTGGTCAGACTGCCGGGCAGCAGGCGCGGGGCGTCTTCTTCAATCCAGGTCAAAGGGGCGGGTTTTGCTTGAAGGTCTTGGCTCATTTTGTCTGGCTCCCATCTTTAGCTTCTTTAGTGACATAAGCCTGTAATAGGCTCTGAACCTGGCTCAATAAAGCATCAGGATTGGTGCAGGTGTAGTCACTGCGAAGCTGCAGACGCAGACCCGGTTCGATGACATATTCCTGCCAGCTCACCGCTGGCGCAAGCTGAGCCACGGTGCTTTGGGTTAATTCAGACTGTAATTGCGTTAACCAGGCCTGGCGCTGGTTGTCACTGCTGCCAAGTAAATCCTGCTGAATCCGTGCCAGACTATGGCCGCGAACCTGAAGCAGCTTGATCAGCAGCAGCGTTTTGACATGTCCCTGATCGTAGTGAGCCTGGCGCTGCAACAGCCGCGGGGGCTTCATTAAGCCCAGGCTGGTGTAATAACGCACCATTCGCACATCTGGCAGCAGGCTGGCACGGCGGTCAGGCATGGTTTCAAGCCCCAGCTGGCGCAGCTCCACACTGACCGCCGTAATCAGTTCTTCTAGAGTCAGGCTATCTGTCTGATTCATGACAGTATAATAATAATTTACTGTAATACTGTCAACATGTTTTTTTGCCTAACTGATTGTGCGAAGTTTTATCTGATTCTGATAGGGCCATGACAGAGCGTTGACACAAGCGACAACCCTGTGACAGCTGTCTTCAAGCGCTTTTTTAGAATAAACATCATCTGTGAAACAATCAGTCCCAAAGGAAAACAACGATGGCTCATCAAACCCTATCCCCAGAGCTTCAGACTCAAGCTCCCAGCACCTGGACGGGCTGGACTTTTTTTAACCTCGTTCATCTGGCTTGTCTGGGTGTATTTATGGTCGGTTGGAGCTGGCCCGCTGTTTTAGTATTAGCGGGAAGTTATCTCATTCGGATGTTTGCGATTACAGGCTTTTATCACCGCTACTTCTCTCACCGCTCGTTTAAAACATCTCGTAGCGTACAGTTTATTTTTGCTTTAATTGGCGCCAGCGCCTGTCAACAAGGGCCGCTTTGGTGGGCTGCCCATCATCGTCATCATCACCAATATTCAGATAAACCCGAAGACTTACATTCACCACGCCAGAAAGGCTTTTTCTACTCACATATCGCCTGGGTCGTCCAACCCCAAAACGGCACAACTGACATAAGCAAAATTCCTGATCTCACTAAATACCCTGAACTGGTCTGGATCGACAAAAACCACATTCTTGCTCCCTTTGCTTTGGGGGTGCTGATGCTGGGACTAGGTGAACTGATGCGTCCACTGGGTACAAACGGTTTACAAATGCTGCTCTGGGGCTTCTTTTTATCCACGGTCCTGCTCTGGCACGGCACGTTTACGATTAATTCCCTCTCACACGTCTTTGGCAAACAGCGTTATGAAACAGCGGATGATAGCCGCAATAACTGGCTCTTTGCCTTAAT
>CAJYHH010000042.1 GCA_913773825.1 Candidatus Sericytochromatia bacterium
CTCTACATGACCCAGCACAATACACACATCCTAAACCCTCTCTCGAAAGGATCTTCACTATGTCCCAACGCAAACCCGTTATGGCGGGCAACTGGAAAATGCACAAAACTCAGATCGAGGCCCAAGCTTTTGTTGAGGCCCTGCCCAAAGCTGCTTTAAATGAAGATGCAGTAGAAGCCGTGATCTGCGCGCCGTTTACTTCGTTAAGTACCCTGCAAAATCTGCTTAAAGACAGCCAGGTAAGTCTAGGCGCACAAAACGTCTATCACGAACCCCAGGGCGCTTATACCGGTGAAATCTCAGCGGGCATGCTGACAGCTTTGGGCGTCAGCTATGTACTGATTGGCCACTCAGAGCGCCGGGAATATTTTCAGGAAAATGATGTCCTTTTAAATCTCAAGCTCAAAGCCGCTTTAGAAGCGGGTTTAAACCCAATTTTATGCTGCGGTGAATCTCTGGCAGAGCGTGAAGCAGGCGGTTTTGAAGCCAAAATCCTGCGCCAGATCGAACTTGGCCTGAGCGGTGTGCAAATGAGCCCTAGTTATCAGCAGCGGATTTTAATCGCCTATGAGCCGATTTGGGCCATTGGCACCGGTAAAACCTGTGACGATACAGAAGCCAATCGGATTCTGGGTCTGATCCGTCAGCAGATTGCCCGCATGTACGGAGAAGACACAGCTAAAGCAATGCGCTTACTCTATGGTGGCTCGGTTAAACCCTCAACGGTGGCCAGCCAGATGGCCCAGCCCCATATTGACGGCGGCTTAGTTGGGGGCGCCAGCCTAGAGCCTGCTTCTTTTGCCGAACTGATTCGGCTTTGTGCTGAGCACGGCCGTTAAAGCCCTTTGCTTTAACGTTTTAAGCTTTAAGCTTTAGCTCTAAAAAAGAGCCCTCGGTTTTGCCGAGGGCTCTTAATTAGTTTGTCAGATAATTCAAGCCCTAAGGGCTGACAGGACTTAAGTTAAGCGCAAGCTTATCCCGATTACACACAAATGCCACAGGTATTCAGCGCGGTTGTGTAAACGCTGTTATTGCGGGTGCCAACATACAGATTTCCGTTTTTTAACATCAGACTGATCACGTCAATCCCCGTCAGGTTCGCTCCTGTAGTGCTGTTATTAATCGCTGTCCAACTGTTTGCACCATCCAGGCTGACAAATACCCCACGACTAGTGCCCGCATAGACGACATTGATATTTGTCGGGTCAACAAGCAGCGCATTAACATGCGCATCTCCAAAGGGATTGGTCATCGCGGCAAAACTCACCCCACCATCAGTGCTTTTCCAGATCTGATAAGTGCTTGCACCATCAGCATTAAGACCTGCATAGACAATATTATCGGCAGCCCCACCTGCAGAGCTGGGTAAAGTTGCCAGCGCAACAACTTTTTGACCAGCCGCCCCGACATTGACCTGGCTCCAGTCTGTTCCATCTGGGGTGACATAGACTTTTGCCGTACTGCCAGCGTAAAAATGAGACGACGTTCCTGGCTTTATGGCCAGACTGGTTAAACCTGTCGGAGTATCTGGACCGGAATCCGTCATCTGGCTCCAGGAAGATGCACCGCTACAGCCGGCGACAACGCAGTTGGTGCGGTACAAAGCCGTGTTAGTGGCAGCAAATAAAGCCAGACCTGGCTGGAGTAAAAGAGCATTGACATTAATCCCCGGCAAACTCCCGACTTGAGTCCAAAGCGTGTCTGCAGCAGTACTGTTCTGAAGATTATTTTGCACCCACACACCTGCACCGCGGGTTCCGGCAAATAGATTATAGGTTCCGGCAGGCGAAGCATTGGCGTGGGCTGCTAATGACGTTACAATCCGCTCACTGCCGTTAACAGCCATGTTCAGCATCGGCTCGCCGATTGCATCCCCAATCAGACGATGCACACCCGAGCCTTCAAGCCCTGCATAGATTTCTGTACTGCCGGGAGCATCCTGCAAAGCCAGAACACTGCCTGCATTAAGGCCAACATTGTAATCCGTCCAGGCTGTTCCTGACCAGCGATTGACCCCCGCACCTTCAGTGCCAATCAGGGGGTAACCGGTTGCATCAAGCACAAAAGAGGTCAACCAGGGATTCATGGGTGCAGATGGCGGATAAGGGCTGCCGCCTAACTCGGCGCTTGTAAAGGCAGCATCCGGTACACCGTCATAAGATGAAACATCACTGGCGGTTTTGAGCCCGGTGCTGGTAGCAACATAAATCGTATGATTGAGATCGGTTAAGGACTGGACAATATCGCGCACCGTGCCGACATTGCCTCGATCGGTCCAGATCACGCTGGGCGTTGTCGGTGAAGTAAAGACAACGCCGTTATTGCCACCCGCCATCAAGACATTTTGGGCAGGATTAAAATACAGGGCCTTAATATTCAAATCGCTCAGGCTGGTGTTATAAGTATTCCAGCCGGTAAAAGGTGGCAAAGCCCCCCGAATTCCGCCTGAATTAGTCGCGATAAAAAACTTACCGGCATTGGTGTCTTTGACCATATCCTGAATCGCACCAATACTGCTCAGACCGCCATCAATTGAGCCCCAGATTGGGGAAGCCGATAAAGCATTTGTGGTTCTGCTCAGCTGACCCAAAACTGTGCCAACAAAGACCTGATTGCTATTTTCAGGATCAACATACAGCATACTGGCTGAAACAGTCGGATATGGTGCCCCCCCCACTTCTTGCCAGCTGGATGTGATCGCAAAATCACGCTTATAGATTTTATTGTCACTCATCGCCACAAAAACATGGCGTTCAGTGGGCTGGCTAGCAGCCGCAATGGCCCGAACTTCAAGCCCTACTGGCAAACCTTCATTAACGGCCAACCAGTCTGTTCCAGAATGAACATAAATACCGCCACGGGTACCGGCATAATATTTATTTGTTCCGTCTTTCGCCATGCCCACCACATAAGCCGCTCGGGGCACAGACCAGCGTGTCCAATCAACACTTGGGACGCTCGGCGGGACAGCTGATAAATCAATATTTACCGTTGCCAGCTGGCCTTCATTAACCGTCACGGTCTGCTCACGACCGGTTGTGTTAAAAATTTTAAGTCTCCAGGTACCAGGAATCACATGGGTAAAGGTGTAATCCACAGATGCAGCAGAAGGAGCTGATTGAGAATAAGGTACAGAGGCCGGATCGCGCAAATCAATTGTATAACCCGTGTCTTGCCCATTGGTTAACAACACTCTGACAGAACCCGTGGTTTTAGCAAAGTTTGCAGGCGGTGTAGCAGGCAAACTGCCGTTATGGTCCAGAATACTCTGAGCTAAAAGATCGGGCTTAAGCAGCATCGGATGTAGACCATAGCTATAGTCAGGAAAGCTTGAACTTGTGTTAAACAGCGTC
>CAJYHH010000043.1 GCA_913773825.1 Candidatus Sericytochromatia bacterium
TGACATGACATTGACCGCACAAGCGACCTCTTCCCTTTCTCTTCAATCTCCAGCTTCCCCACCTTTTATTGACGGGATTTTAAGCCTGCAAGAAAATTTTTTGCTGGACTGTGGGCGTGTTCTCTCCCAGGCTCGAATTGCCTATCGTTTGTTAGGGCCACCTGATGCGCCTGTGATTGGCTTATTAGGCGGTATTTCGGCTAGCCGCTGTGCCTGGCAGCCAGATTCTGCTCAAAATCAGGGCTGGTGGCAAAATTTAATTGGACCCGATCAGGCTTTTGACAGTTCCCGTTATCGCTTTTTAAGCTTTGACTATTTGGGTGGCAACGGTGAAAGTACGTCTCCTCGCCTACAATCCCCAGACGTCGAAGATTTTCCTGACATTAGCACCCGCGATCAAGCCCGTTTGTTGGAGCGTCTGATGTATGCCTTGCAGCTTAAACAACTGGAGTCGGTTGTGGGTGCATCTTATGGCGGTATGGTGGCGCTAGCTTTTGGTGAACAGTTCCCTGAACAGGTTAAACGGGCGCTGATTATCTGTGCGGCTCATCAGGCCTGGCCTTTGGCTTCTGGCTGGCGACATGTTCAGCGTGAAGTGGTGCGTTTTGCGCTGCGCCATCATGAACCGGCGACAGGACTAAAGTTAGCGCGGGCTTTGGCTGTGACAACTTATCGTTCTGGCTATGAGTTTGCTGAACGATTTGGGCCTGGCCCAGACGGTGGCTGTGTGGATTACCTGAATTATTGCGGCGAGCGTTTTGCCAGCCGTTTTGATGCTCAGGCTTATTTATGCCTGAGCCAGTCGATTGATGCCCATAAAATTGACCCGGAAAAAGTCAGTGTACCCGTTGATTTAATTGGCTTTAGCTCCGATCAGATCGTACCCCCGGCTCAGCTAGAAGAACTCTACGGATGTTTAGCTCAACCCCGCCGACTGGTGCTGATTCCGACACTGTATGGCCATGATGCTTTTTTAAAAGAAGACGCTGTGATGACTCAAGAAATTAAACAACATCTGGAGACCTGCAAATGACAACTGACAATCGTTTAAACAGCCTGAATCCATCTGCTTTTCAGCCCGCTACGCTGGTTGTCCGGGAGGCGATTAATGCCGATACTCAGCACGGCGCGGTGATTGCGCCGATTCATCTCAGCTCTAATTTTTCTTTTGCTGGTTTAGGCCAAAAGCGTAAATACGACTATACGCGCTCAGGTAATCCGACTCGCGATCAGCTGGGCAGTGCTTTAGCCAAACTAGAGCAGGGTACTCACTGTGTAATTACCGCAACCGGTATGGGAGCGGTCACGCTGGTGTTGCAGCTGGTGAATCCCGGTGAGCTGGTATTGGCGCCGGATGACTGTTATGGAGGCTGTCATCGCCTGCTTAAAGCCAAAGAAGCTCAAGGTCATCTTCAGCTGCAGCTTGCGCGTTTTAGCGATACAGATGCCACAATCGAAAAAATTTTAAGCCAAAAACCGCGTCTGGTCTGGATTGAGACACCCAGTAATCCGCTCTTGCGCGTCAGCGATATTCAGGCTTTGGCAAAAGCTGCACATGCAGTTGGCGCCTTAGTTGTAGCAGATAATACTTTTTTATCGCCATTGCTGCAAAATCCGCTAAATCTAGGCGCTGATATTGTTTTGCACTCCACCACTAAATACATTAATGGCCATAGTGATGTGGTCGGTGGGGCCGTGATCAGCCGCAGTGATGAACTGGGTGAAAAACTGGCCTGGTGGGGTAATTGCCTGGGGCTAACCGGTGCGCCTTTTGATGCTTATCTGACCCTGCGCGGTTTACGCACCTTGCCGCTTAGAATTCAGCAGCACAATCATAATGCCCAAGCTGTGGCTGAGTTTTTACAGGCCCATCCGGGTGTTGCAAAAGTTTATTATCCAGGGATTCAAACCGATCCGGGCCATCAGCTTGCAGCTCAACAACAAAGTGGTTTTGGTGGGATTGTGAGCTTTGAACTGGCTGACGATCAGGATTTAAGTGATTTTGTCAGTCGGCTAGAGCTCTTTACCTTAGCTGAATCTCTGGGCGGCGTTGAAAGCCTGATTGCCCATCCTGCGACTATGACTCATGCTTCGATGCCGCCAGGAGCTCAGGCTGAAGCGGGGATTAATGACCGATTGTTAAGACTTTCTGTTGGGATTGAGGCTATAAAGGATCTGATTGCTGATCTTGAAACTGCGCTGGTTCGCCATCCACATTTGATTCAGTTGATCGGGGTCTGATGTGATAAAAGGCTGGCTCTTGTAGATCTGCTTTTTAAGACCCTTGCAGCAGGCGGGCTCCCGCTGGTGGCGGATTACCGTTGCTCAGCAAAAACCGACGAATGGGATTCCCGGTTTTGTCGCAGGCATAGATCATATAGCCCGTGGTCAGATCACTGCCTGCGCCAGCACCCGTCGCTGATAAAAAAAGCGTTGTGGCGTTTTGCTGGCTGTTGAGGCCGACATAAATCGCCAGTCCCTTGGACTGGTTGACTTCGCCGTAGCTATTTAGCAAGGCGGTATCAGAACCTGATGCCTGGCCATCGTCGTTGGTTCGCCAAGCCCCTTGACCACTCACGTTGGCCGCGCCTTCAAAACCCGTAATTGGATTTTGAAAAAACTTGTACCCGTCCTGATTTTCGATAGCCGAAATTGAGTTGGGGTAGTTACCGCCCCAGTCGACGGCATAGGTTTCGACCGTGACCTGAAGCGTATGAGCATTACTCTTAATTGAAGAAATTTTGGCCCGATCCTGTGCGCCAACAAAATTAGGCAATGCGATTGCCACTAAGATTCCAATGATCACAATCACGACCATTAGTTCAATTAAAGTAAACCCGTTTTGTCCCTTAAATTTTTCTCCCATTACCTTGCCTCGCTAATAATCTCAATACTCTCTTTTCCCGGATTAGGAGGATGTTAAAACCTATTGAAACCATTATTTGGCTTGTTAGAGCTTGGTCAATAAACAGGTGATTTAAAAAGCGTGCCCAAAGCTCAGGGAGAGGGCTGGCTGTAAAGGCACACTCGCTCCAAACAAACCGCCAAAAGGACTAAAGGCAATCCCAGCACCGGCTCCCATGGTAAAGCCATTGTCGCTGCGGTATTCATATCCCAGCATCAGTGCGGCTCCAGGTGAGAGACTGCCTGAAGAAGACGTGAAACTGGCATGCATCAAATACATATCGACTTCAGCATAAAGAGTAGAGGCCTCGGGCTGAAAATAATAACGGCCCGTAGCGGCAAATGAGTTAAGAAAATGCAGATAGCTGCCGTGGACGCCTAAGGCAAAATGTTCGTTGAGGTTATACGTCACGCCCAGACCAGGCAGTTTGGGATAAGTCCCGCCAAATTCAACCAGTAGCGGCCGCTGAACCCGAATCGAAGTTGATTTGGGGTCTTGGGGTGGCAAAATCCCTGTGCTGGTATCTTCGGCCATAACAGGCAAACAGACAGCAAATAAAGTGGTGGCTACAGACAGAATTGGGTTACAAGCAAATTTCATGGGGGTTGCTTTCTTGCTGATTTAAAATCTAGGTTCTTGAGCAAGAGCATAAGTTGAGAGTTTGTTTGTTCGTTTCAGTCCAGAATTTCACAACGAGACTTTAAGCTTTTATTTTGACTAATTGTAATAAAAGGTAGTCATGGTTTAGCAACAGAGCGTCAGAGAGTTTGAGCGCGCTATTAAGCGCTTAACAGCCTCATTTTGAATGTTCGGCTCTGGCTTGTGATCTGACTTTTGATCTGGCGGATGCTTACGAGTCCTCTGACCGTTGCGGATTTAGTCCTGTTATATTTGATTCAGAGTTCTGCATATCCGCATCTGTGAGGCCCCCTATGGACTTTAATCCCTACCTGGTTGAATCCCGCACTTATTTTGTTTCTGCCCTTCAGGCCCGCCTGAAAGAGCTGAATGCTCAGGGCAAAGAAGTGATTTCGCTGATTATGGGCGATCCGCTTGAGCCGACTTACCCGCCTGTGCGCGAAGCGGTTCAGGCTGCTTTAGCTGACTACACGGTTTCTCAATACCCCAAGACTGAAGGCTCACTGGCTTATCGCCAGGCTGTCTCAGACTGGGCCAAGCGCTATTATGGCGCTGAATTAGACCCCGAAACTCAGATTATTTCCTGTAACGGTTCTAAAGAGGCGATTTTCCATCTGCCGCTGCTCTTTGACTGGACCACAGGTAAAGAAATGTGGATTCCGTCGCTGTCTTATCCGGTTTACGCTGAGTCAGCCGGGATTCAGCATATTCCTTTGCGTCTGCTGCCTTTAAACGCTGAAAATGGCTTTTTGCCTGACCTTGACGCGATTACGCCTGAAGACTGGAAGCGTTGTCAGGTGTTCTGGATTAATTCCCCCCACAACCCCACTACCGCGATTGCCAGCCGTGAATATTTAGAGCGCCTGCTTAAACTGGCTGAGCAGTATAATTTCCTGGTCTGCTCGGACGAGTGTTACAACGAGCTTTATTATGGTGATGAACCGCCTGCTTCTTGTCTGGAGATTCCTTCTCAGCACTGTCTGGTGTTCCGTTCGTTGTCTAAGCGTAGCCATATGACCGGTTATCGGATGGGCGCGCTGATGAGCTTCAACCCTGAATATATCCGCCTGCTCAGCAAAATGCGGGCGCCTTTGGGTGTCGGCACCCCTGATTTTATTCAGGCTGGTGGGATTGCGGCTCTGGCTGATGATGAACATCCCCGTGAATATGCTGAGCGTTATCGCGTTAAGCGCGATAAGCTTGTGAGCGAACTTGAAGCCAAAGGTTTTGATGTCTTTGGGGCTCAGGCTGGTTTTTACCTCTGGTTTTCTCATCCCTCTTTACCCACATCGTCCGATCTGCTTGAAGCCTTTATTGACGCAGGTTTATTAATTACACCGGGTACAGCTTTTGGCGATGATGGAGAAGGTTATGCCCGCCTGTGTTACTGCGTTACCAATGAGGTTTGCGAAAAGATTATTCTGGCATTGCGTCGGCTGGCGGTCTAAATGACTCAACTGCGCGCGCTGCTGACGGAAATGCTGGCCATTCCTTCGCCAACCTATAGCGAACAGGCCTTTGTTGCCTGGTTGCGCGCGCAGGCTGAAAGCCTGCTGCCGGGCTGGGATTTAACAGAACATTCTGATTGTCTGATTATCAGCTCACCCACACTTGCTGCTGAGCGTCACAAGCCTCATTTAGCTCTAGTGGGGCATTCTGATGTGGTTCCGGCTCATTTTGAACCCCGGATTGAGCAGGCCCCTGAAGGAGAGCGGCTACACGGTTCAGGCGCTTCTGATATGAAAGGGGCGCTGGCAGCTTTTTGGCTTTTGTTGACTGAACACGGCGATCAGCTGTTAGAACACTGGAATCTTTCGCTGATTGTCTATAGCCGGGAAGAGCAGACGCCCTTAGTCGAAAACGGTCTTTATGATTTGCTTGGGGCCATACCTGAGTTTTTTAAAAAGATTGATTTGGCGATTGTCGGAGAGCCCACTGACAACACCGTTCAACTGGGCTGTGTTGGCAGTATTCATGTCAAAGTAAAGGTTCAGGGCTTGGCCTGTCACTCAGCCCGGCCCTGGAACGGTGAAAATGCCTTGTATAAAGCGCTGCCGTTTATTCAGGCGATGTCGGCTTTAGAGCCCGTGCGTCATGAAGTTTTTGGCCTGGAATTTTTTGATGTTTTGCAAATTACCGAAAGCCAGAGTGAGCCCGGCCGGACTTCACTGCCGGGCTGGTGGCAGGCCAACCTCAATTTTCGTTTTGCCCCCGTACGCACAGAAGCCCAGGCCCAGGCTGAGCTGATTCAGAAGCTTACTTCTTTTGGCTTGAGACCAGAACAAATTGATATTTTTGATTCGGTACCGGCGGGTGACGTGATTGAAACGCCGCTGTTTAAACAGCTCGTTGAGCGTTTAAATCTGCCTTTGCAGGCCAAACAAGCCTGGACCGATGTCGCTCAGCTGACGGCTTACGGCATCCCGGCTTTTAATTTTGGGCCCGGTTTAACGGCTCAGGCTCATAAAGCAGATGAATATATTCTGACTTCTGATTTAGAAGCCTATTATAGTCATCTGCTGCGCTTATTTAGTCTAAACAAGTAGTCTGAACCAGCCTGCGCAATAAAACATCTGTTTCCGGATCTGCTGGAAACAGGCTTTCGACCCGCATTTCTTGCAGGGTAATATCGCAGGGCGTGCCCAGAGTGGTAATCGTCGAAAATAAATTGAGGCGCATGCCGTCTTTGACAAACACTGTACTGAGTACAGGTGCATGACCTTCAAGCGGGTTATGGTGCGAAATGTCGAGCTGGGGATAATGGGCGCTGAGCTGCTGATAAAGCTGATCCGCTAAACTATCTGGGCCTGAGATCATGGCCTCCCGATGCATACGCTGTAAAAGATGTGAGGCCACCTGCTCGCGATTTTCGACATAGGGCATCAGGCCTTGCGGATGAAGGGTCAGGCACATAATGTTTAAAACGCCTTGCGGAGAAATCTCAGCTGGCAGCTGATTAAAATTGATTAAAGAACCAAGCAGAATCTGAGCGCTTTGATTGCTGGTCATCAGGTTCCAGTGACGATCCAGCACGAAAGCCGGGTAGGGTTCTTGCTGGCGCAGCATAAACTCTAAAGCCTGGCGAATCGGCTGCATTTCTGGCGCATCCAGATTGGTTTCACTATAAGCCGGGCTAAAGCCTGCTGCACTTAAGAGCAGATTCTGGGTGCGCAGAGGTAGCTCCATGACGGTAGAGAGCTTCAGAATCATCTCTTGAGTGGGCGCTGAACGACCTGATTCTAAAAAACTGAGGTGGCGTTGAGACACTTCAGCTAATAAAGCCAGTTCCAGCTGACTATGCCCGCATTTTTTGCGCCAGTGCCGGAGCAGTTCGCCAAAGGGAGTTGTTAAAGTCAGCGCCACAATTATTACCTCTGAGGGAATTGAGCTTAAAGCCTGTGAATGTGAGTATTAAAGCATAACAAGCAATACGGAGTGTAAATCACATGGCCAGCCTGACTGACACGGTTCCCACGATTCGCAGCAAATTTAAAACCCGTCTGAGAGAGCTCCTTTATCTGGATTTGGCTCTTGTCGGAACAGTTGTTCCCATTTGGCTGTTTAGCCGTTATCTGATGGCGGAACCTTTTTCGCTGAATCAATTTTTTGCTGATGCTTTTGCCAACAGCGTCGCCACGCTGTTTACAGTTGATGTCATCATCGCCTCAGTGGCCTTTTGGTTTTTAGCTGCTCAGGAAATGACTCGACTGGGGACGGGCAAAGGCAAATTGCCGATTTTTATGCTGATGAATATATGTTTAGGCCTCTGCAGCGGCCTGCCGGCCTTTATGTGGTGGCGGGAACGTCAGCTTCATAAGATTAATCAATAACGCTAAAAACAGTTTTAAAGCGGGAAGAAGATTGAGATTTCTGCCTGCAACCGGTAAGGTGACCATCACCTTGCCGGTTGTCTTTTAAGCGCGCTAAGCTTGCCCTATGCAACGCCGACCAGACGAACGTGAAGAAACCTACGGGCCAGGACCGATTCAGCTACTGATGATTGTGATTGGCTGGATCGGTTTGCTGATTTTACTCTTTTTGAACTTTATTCCCTGGTTTGCCCAGCTGGATCATAAGCTGGAGTTGCTTGCTCATTTTCGGGTGCAATTTGCGCTGCTGAGTTTTATTCCGGTGATCTGGTTTGCGCTTTGTCGACGCACTTGGGGCTTGGTCTTGAGCGTTTTATTAGTCGGCTGGAATGTTTTTGATTTATTGCCCTGGTATTTTCCTGACCCAACTCGTTTAGCGGGTCAAGCAGTTCAGAACACTCAACAAGCGCATCAGCTTAAGATTCTTATGAGCAATATGCTGTTTAATAATCACGACACTACTCGGCTTGAGCAGCTGATCAAGTCTGAAAAGCCCGATATTGTGATTGTTCAGGAGCTGAGCTCCAGTCATCTGGCTTTAATGGATCGCTTAAAAAATCAATACCCGCATGGCCTTCAGGATGTGTTTAAACCTGCTTTTGGTTTGGGGATCTGGAGTCGTCTGCCTTTAACCAGCAAACAAGAAGTTTTTTTAGGGCCTTCGCAGATTCCGAGCATTTATGCAGAGATGAATTGGCAGGGTGAAAAGCTGCACTTGTTGACCACTCATCCTTATCCACCCGTTAATATTGTGTCGTTTCAGGAACGTAATGCCCAATATCTTGAACTGGTGAAATTTTTAGAGCGCCATAACGGTGCTCAGGTTTTAATTGGCGATCTGAATATTACGCCCTGGTCGCCGTATTATCGCCAACTCGAGCGCGATAGTGGTTTGCGTAATGCTCGCCGGGGCTTTGGGCTTTTACCCAGCTGGCCTGCCCATTTTAATCCTCTGATGCGGATTCCGATTGATCATGCTTTGGTCAGCCCGTCACTTAATGTGCTGGATTTTAAACTGGGACCAGATTTGGGCTCAGATCATCTGCCAATTATACTGACGCTCACCCGCTGATTCCTGCTGCTGATTCGGCTTCTTATGGTATAACGCCTTCAACACCCCGCGTTGAATCGCTGTGAAGGAGTTTATCTTATGGCTAACAATGAAATTCTGGCCTTTGGTCTGGGTCTACGCCGCCGCAAAGGGGATGTCACTCTCGACGTTACCTATCCCTCAATTTGTTATCAGACAGCTCAGGCTGTAGCTAAATTTTGTTTTGAATACTGTGACTTAGAGCCCGGTCGCAATACTTTTGTACCTGTCAGTCGTGAGAGCCTGCAAGATCTGATGCTGGGTTTTCAGGATTCTGCTCCTGGCTCAGAAGAACATCACCATTATCAGGTGCTCAATAACCTGATTGCTTTGGGTGCTGCCCAGCCAGGCTATAGCACGCTGGATTATGGCTTCTTTTTTCTCTTTGACGCCAAAGCTTCAGTTCAGACACCTGAAGAAGCGTATTTTAAACTGCAGTTGATTTCACATCGGCATGTTGAACCGCATGGTGTTAGCCTGGATGGTCAATTTGGTGTTTTGCAAAATCTGGCCTGGACTAATCAAGGCCCGATTTTACCTGAAGATCTTGATGCTGAGCGCTTAAAAGGACTGGTTTCTGGACAGCCGCTACAGGTCAGTCATGTGGATAAATTTCCTTATTTAGTCAATTATCATGTGCCAAGTGGTGTGCGCATTGCCGCTGGCAGCCAGGTTCGGCTAGGTGCTTATCTAGGTGAAGGCACAACCGTGATGCCGGCTGGTTACGTTAACTTTAATGCTGGCACAGCAGGCAAAGCGATGATCGAGGGCCGGGTTTCAGCCGGTGTCTTTGTGGGTGACAGCACCGACGTGGGCGGCGGCGCTTCGATTATGGGCACACTCTCAGGGGGCAATAAACACGTTATTTCACTGGGCTCTCAGTGTCTGCTGGGTGCAAATTCTGGCACAGGTATTTCACTGGGCGATGGCTGTACCATTGCCGCGGGTGTGTATATTACGGCCGGTACAAAAGTCTCACTTTTTGATCACCAGGGTCATCCGGTTAATCTAAACGGTGAAAAAGTAGCTGACGGTGACAATGTCGTTAAAGCGCTTGAACTTGATGGCCGCCAGCATCTGCTGTTTTA
>CAJYHH010000044.1 GCA_913773825.1 Candidatus Sericytochromatia bacterium
TCCGCAACCAGCTCCAGCCAGGGCAACTGACGAATCAAGACATATTCAGGCAAAGCAGCAATGCCCTCGCTCAGCGCCGTACGGAATACACGCCCCACTTCTGTCCAGTGTGGCGCACGGGTGACAACTGTTAAGTTAAGCTGACCGTCATCTACCTGAGCCCCTGGGCAGATTTCAAACCCACCACCGGCCCGGCAACCATTGCCAACCATCAATGCATAAAAGGCCCCAGACCATTCAAAGTCAGGACCTCGCAAACGTGCAGATTGTGTCCGCATCCCAAATAGCTTACGAGCAGTCGTCAGGCCATAAGCCTGTTTACCGATTAAACGTTTAAGCCCTTCAGGTGTTTCACCCGGGATTTCAGCAGCAAAACCCGCATTGCTGATATTCACAAAGATCTCGCCATTTACGCGTCCAATATCAATGGGCCGAGCCGGGAGGGTCAAAGCCAGACGTAAAGCCTGATAAGGGTCAGTCGGAATGCCGTTACCACCGGCAAAATCATTCGCCGTTCCCAAAGGCAACACGCCCAATGTTGGCAAAGGATCGATGCCACAGGCCATTAAACTTGCAGTGACAATTTTCAAAGTGCCGTCACCCCCTGCTACAATCAGCCGTTTAGCACCTTCAGCTGCCAGTCTGGCTGCACAGGCCTCACTATCTCGTGCACTGCGCGTAAAACAAATCTGCAAAGACAGTCCTTCGTCTTCTAGCTGCCGAATAGCAGCATGTAACAATCGGCTATAGCGGGTTTCGGGAACAATTAAAAAAACACAGGATTCATGATCAGACATTGCAAAAGCTCCGGACAAACAAATCGGCTCAGCTGACATTCGCTCACAAAATCTCTCAAAAGCTTTCTCATAAGCTTCTTTAGTATGCCCGACGCAGGCTCAGCTTGTCAGGTTTCACAAGTCAGCCACGACTTATCCGTTAAATGGCTAAAACAAGTATAATCAGCCCATGCGCGTTTATCCTTTTAAGCTGAATTCTCAGGTTCTGCAAACCCAAACAGACTATCTGATTGCCCTGCCAGAAGGCGTTAGAGAACCTGTTCCGGCTGTCATGCTGTTTCGTGCAAATCCCTATGAATGGCTAAATCCTTATCAAGACGAACATCGTGGTGGCCGTCATTTAATGACCGTCATGCAGGATTTAATTCACAAAGGCTATAGCCGCCCTCTCGCTTTTATTCTGCCTCGCACCAGCAATTTTGCTGAAAACGCATTTGTTTCATCAGGCAGAGCTTTAGATCCAGCAACAATTCAGAATGCGCTTGGAATTGGCAATGGCGCCATGGATGATTTTCTTGATCAGGAGCTGATCCCCCATGCCCTGAATACAGGTCTGATTTTAGACCAGCTTGCGATTGATGGCTTTTCGCTAGGTGGGGCGGCCGCTGTGTATCACGCCTTGCGTCGGCCCACATGCTTTTTATCAGTCGGTTCTTTTGATGGGTCTTTTTTAGAGTGGCGCTTTGATAATCCGTTAATCAGCCCTGATACCCCAAGCGATCTGCGCTTAGATACATTCCCCTATCTGTACGGTTTTCCACCTGATGAACAGCTGTTTAGACAGACAAATGTTCTGGATATTTTACAGCGCTCTTATCAGCTACCGCCAGCCATGATTCACTATGCAGCAGCAGAGCATCCGACAGCCAATGGCTGGCGTGTTCGGGCTGTGCTTAAGAGCCAAGGGCTCATCAATCATGCTTCTGAGCCCTGCTTACATCCTTACTCAGCCCATAACTGGTATTGGGCAGATGAACATCTTTATCGCAGCTTACCTTTTCACTCCCGGCATTTATACCAGGACTTCTAATCTTAAACTGACAGCGCTGATTCAATCACGCAAATTTCAAGTTCAATCGTTGACTTATCGCTAAATCGATGTTTATTCGGTACAGCCGGCGCCAGAAGAGCCTGATTGAGATCAATCTTTAAATCATTCAAGCAAAAAAAACTTACACCAGGAAAATCACCTAACATCTCTTGGCAAATGGGCAAGTTACTTGTCACAAGCGGCATCCCGTAAGTGGCCAGTTCACAGTTCATCACGCCCTGAGCATCAAGCCGGGTTGGCATCAAAGCACCTCGGTAGTGATTTAACAGTTCAGGGAGTTCAGCTTGAGTAAAAAAACGCTGGTGCCAGCGTAAATTAGGGGGTGCTGGATGATGTAAAAAATACTGGCCGCGACCATAGACATCAAAGCGTAGCTCAGGATACTGACGGGCAAGCTCAGCCACAATATCCACTGCATACTTGGGCTCATCAAGCGGTCTGATCGTGACATAGTCAGCCCAGAGTTCATGAGGTGTATAAGTCTGCTCAATAAAAACAGGATGAATGGGATTTGAAACAATGTTTGTAACAGGCGCAATTAATTGTTCAGAAATGGGCACACAATCCAGCATGGCTTGACGCATCCACTCACTGACACAAATCAGCTGCAGCCGATTTTGGGTAATCCAGCGCCGCATCAAGACAGCCAACAAACGTACTTTAAATTCATCATAACTACGATCCAGTAGACGTCTGATGGCAGAGGCCCGGCGTTCATAAGCAAAAGGAGCAGGATAATAACGCTGTTTAATTAACACTTCATGGCCATGTAAAACCCAGACCATTTTTTTCCAGCGAGCAGTCTGACTCAGCATAAAACGTAGATGATTGCGCAAATTAGGCGCATGCGAAACCAGCATGTCATAAGCTTGATTGAGTTCTAACAAGTGCTTTTCGGGCCAGACTTTAATCCCTTCATGGCTATAAGTTGACTGACAATCAAACGATAAGACGTCTATTTGCCAACCCGCTTGCTGATAGTGCAAGACACGGGCATGAACATAAGCCAGATTATAGGGTTTTTCCTGAGAGGGGTAAGCCTGAGTCAAAACGAGAACACGCATGGCTTTATTGTAAATCCGGCGATACACAAATGGGGAATCTTAAACCTTTCTTTGCAAGCCTCAGATTCAGGCATTTTGCTCAGACTTTTGACACAGCCGCAAACATCTGGCCTCTGTTAAACTGAGCCCATGTCGCCCCCCGATATCAGCATAATCGTACCGATCCGCAACGAATCTGCCTTTATAGCCCGCTGTCTGACAAGCTTACACAATCAGACCCTGGAGCGTGAGCGTTTTGAGATTCTGGTTGTGGACGGGCGCTCTAGCGATAACACGCGTGAACTTGTCACGCAGTTTATGGCAACAGATAAGCAAATTCAGCTGCTTGATAACCCTGGCCAGACAGCCCCTTATGCAATGAATATTGGCCTGGCTGCAGCTCGCGGCAGGGTGATCGTACGCGTTGATGGTCATTGTGAACTCGCTCCAGATTATCTTGAGCTGGCGCTTGAGATTCTTGAACAAACCGGCGCAGGCTGTGTAGGCGGTCCTTTGCGCAACATTGGCGAAACACACTGGGCACGGGCAATTGCTTTAGGCATGAGCTCACCTTTTGGCGTCGGTAACGCGTTATTTCGCTACGCAGAGCACGCCAGTGAGGTTGACACGCTTGCTTTTGGCGCATATCGACGAGAGGTTTTTGAAACCGTTGGCGCTTTTAATCAAGAACTGACCCGCAATCAGGACGATGAATACAATTACCGTGTACGTGAAGCAGGTTTTAAAATTTGGCTTGATCCGCGCCTGAACTCTCGTTATTACACTCGCGGCAGCTTAAAAAGCCTCTGGAAGCAGTATTACCAATATGGTTTCTGGAAAATCCGCGTCCTGGAGCTCCATCCAGGTTCACTCCAGCTGCGCCATCTGATTCCAGCTTTATTCTGGCTCGGGCTCATAATGGGTGCTCTAAGCGCTGTTTTACTCAGACCCTGGGGCAGCCTATTGCTGTTAAGTGTCATCTTGCCTTATTTACTTGGAGACTTGCTGTTTTCCTGGCGTCAGAGCTCTCAACAGCGTCAGTACTTTAGCGCTTTGTTACTGGTTTTTCCGACCTTACATCTTTCTTATGGAGCTGGCTTTTGGATGGCTTTGTTTCAGCGTCTGTCCCGTTTCAAAAAAACAAAGTAGGTATTAAACGTCATGCATATTCTCTATTATGGTGTTTTTGATGGCCGGGACTGGC
>CAJYHH010000045.1 GCA_913773825.1 Candidatus Sericytochromatia bacterium
GCCTGGTCAAGAATCCACTCACTACCGGCTAAGGCCTGCTGGCCCGCTTCGAGATTGGCGCGCAGGATGGCCTCGGCTTCTGCAACCTGCTCTTCGCTCACGGCACCGGCCAGGATCAACTCACTGACCACCTCGTCACGTTTCAACGCCATATGCAATTCACCTGTTTTAACGAATTTGATTCTGGATGCACTGCTTGCGGATAGCCCCAGCTCCAACTGACGATAACGAGCGAATTGGGGTGCCTACCCATTTTAGCATGAAGCCCTTTTGCACACAGGGCAGACGGGCTTTATCCAGGTTTTTTGGCGATAAACCCAACCAAACTCAAAACCCTCAAAAGGCTTTTATAAAGCTTTTAAAGTCCAGCAAAATTGTCTAAAAAACCCAAAATCAAGTCATTCAATTTAACGCTCTATGAGCCCATTTCGGCACGATCAGCAAAGTCAACACTTGATCATTAAGCCCTGACTTTTTGACTGGCAAGTCATGACAGCCTGCAGTGCCTGTGCTACCATCAAGTATGCTTGAGCAAAAGAATCTTGCGAAGTAACTTGCATCCTGGTTCTTTTGACTGTTTTTTTGATAGTCTGATGGGATTGGCCCATGGACACAGGTAATGACATGATTAATCAGGAAACATTTGAAAAGCTGCTGGAAATTGGCGGTGCCGCGCTTGCACAAAAGGTCATTGACCTATTTTTCGAGCATACTCCCCCAAAAGTCGCCAGTTTGCCAACTTTACTCGAAAACGGAGATTTAAAATCTCTAGAGCGAATGGCTCATTCGATTAAATCCAGTGCAGCAAATTTAGGTTTAGACACATTGCGTGAAGTTTCTGCGAAGCTTGAGCTTACCGCTAATCAAGGCGAGGCTGAAGCCAGTCGCGAACTGGTCCCCCAGCTTGTAGCCGCCAGTCGCGAAGCTGAAATGCTGCTCAGAGACAAGCAAAAAGAACTGGAGTCCGCATGAAACCTCTGATCGCTGTTATAGAGGACAGTCCAGACAATCGCCTCTTGATTCAGGCTTTTCTCGAAGACCAATACGAGGTCGCCGAATACGAAAACGGCGTTGACGCTTTAGCCCAAATGCCCTCTCAACCGCCAGCCTTAGTTTTACTGGATATTTCATTACCGGTCATGGACGGTGTTGAAGTCCTGAGCAATATGCGCAAAGACGATCAATTAGCTCAGATTCCGGTTGTGGCGCTCACTGCCCACGCCATGAGCGGCGACCGTGAAAAATATCTCTCACTGGGCTTTAATGAATATATCTCAAAACCCATTTGGGATGAGCAAATTCTTTTCGACGTCATTGAGAAATTGTTGCAATAGCGCGTGGCTCGTAGCCAAAGCCCTCGTAGGGTCAAGCGGCCGTTTGACCCTACGAAAAAAACCATCTCAATCACAACCAGTCACCTGCCCCTTACCTCCATCAACGCAAACCCCAATAAATTAAGTCCTGGCCAGCGCGCTGGCTGTACGGCGTCTGGGTGATTTTCATCCAGACCAATGCCCCAGATCGCATCAACGGGACTGGCTTCGACCAATATCTGTTTACCGGTTTGCTGCAGCCAGATTCCCAGCTCAGGGTTCTGGCTAAATTTATGCTGATTACCCGCTACAACCAGCTGATAACGTTCAACCTGCCAGCGTTCATCATCATAATTTGCAATTTTTCGGCCTAATTCTTTGGCTTTTTTAGGGCTTTTAGCCGCTAAAATCTGCTCTAAAATCTCTTGATCATCAAACAATCTGGCTTTAGCCGCCATCATCCAGTGTTCCGCCGTTAAATACTCAATCCCTTCAACACGAAACGCAGCAGGCCACCATTGACTCAGACAGCTTTTGCCAATACTGCCATCTTTAAGCGGCTGGTGCCCCCAAAAAAACAGATAATCCAGACGCTCACCCGCAAGCTGTTTTTGAATTAAGTCATGCTTATTCATGCTCTGACTGTTTACCCTTTCAAGTCATCCTCTTGAACCTAATCACAAACCTAAGCTTTTGCATTTTAAAGCCACTGGTGACCGGCTACCAGCTACTAGCTTCTAGCATAGATTGAGTGTGATCAGCTATGCTTGATATTAATATCGCGAAGCTGGCTGAAATTAAAATAAGCTTCCCTAAGCAATGAGGCGAGACATGAAAAGCGGAGCCCAGGGATCCCCGGATCGGGATAAATCGAGCTTTGGTGCCCGGATTGGCGCCAGTATTGGTGCAGGCAATTCTTCTGCAACTCCAGATATCCAGGTCAAAAAAACCTTGGCCCCGATTCAGGCTCGTCCTGTCGCCACCAGCAAAAAACCGGTTACAAACACAGCCCTTGGCAATC
>CAJYHH010000046.1 GCA_913773825.1 Candidatus Sericytochromatia bacterium
TGATCTGGTACGCTAACATCCCTGAAGAAACACCCTGGTTTATTCATCGCTGGGAACACGGCTGGTGGATCATTACAGTGGGTCTGATTTTTGTGCATTTCCTGATTCCCTTCTTTGCGCTGATTCAGCGTAAAAACAAGCGGAACCCCGCTCGCTTAATCTTCGGGGCGATGCTGATTCTGTTTGCTCACTGCTTCGATCTTTACTGGATCGTTATGCCCGTCTACGATCATACTCAGGCAGCTGCTGGCGGTCACGCCATGGGCCCAACTCTGAGTCTGGGTGAGCCGGGTGCAGCTCTGATCGCCGCTGGATTTATTATCCTGTGGTTTACGATGCAGGCTAAAAAGCGCAATCTGGTTGCCATTGGCGATCCGAAGCTTCAGCGCGGCCTGAACTTCCGTCTGTAATGAGGAGAAGAAACATGAAACGTCACCTCACAACAACTGCTCTGCTGGGTACAGCAACTTTAGTGTTGGGCGCTATGCTGGCTTGGGTCCCCGGACCCGCTGCTGAAGCCCAGGCACCTGATGTACTCAAGCAGATTCAGCCCAATGACGAAATGCTCAAAAATGGCGCGACTCTGTTTGCTGCCAATTGCGCATCCTGCCACGGTGAGCAGGGCAAAGGCGACGGTCTCGCCGCTGCTGCCCTGAATCCTAAGCCGCGTAATTTCCATAGTAAAGACGCTTGGAAAAACGGCCAGACTTTTGCGGGTTTGTATAAAACCCTTGAAGAAGGTCTGCCTGGCACGCCAATGGGTTCTTTTAACCATCTGCCAGCAACCGATCGCGTTGCGCTGATTAATCATATCCGCAGTCTGGCCAAAGCCAACTATCCGGATCCGACAGCTCAAGACGTCGAAACGCTGCAGAAAGATTATAGTCTGGCTGAAGAATTAGCCGCCGGTGGCGAAAAAGCCCTGATTCCGGTTGCTAAAGCGGTTGAACTGCTGATTGCCGAAGATGCTCCTAAGCAAGCCAAGGTTAAACAGGCCCTGGCTAAACTAAAAGCTGGCACAGATAAAGGTTCAATGCTGATTAGTTCTTCAAGCTATGACCAAGAGCGTATGCTGACCATGCTCGTCAATAGTGGCGATAGCTGGCGCGGAAATGTACAAGACTTTTCTAAAATGGTCATGTACAACGCTGAGGTCAATGGATTCCGCTCAATGACTGGAAGTTATACTTCTGCTCAGTGGTCGGAACTTCAGAACGCTCTGAAAAAGTTGCTCTAAATAAAGTGCCGGACTCTGTCTGGAAAGGCCTGTGCTATAATGCAATTACTTTGTCACTTGCATTCTGGCGCAGGCCGAGTTTCAGGCAGAGTCCGATCGATTTTCTATCTTAGTTGAGAGAATAGAGGAGTTATGGTGCGCGCGGCTGGCTTAACTGATATCGGAAAAGTCCGTTCCATTAACCAGGATAGCTTCCAGATCGTGGAAGACAAGAACATCTACATCGTAGCAGACGGTATGGGAGGCCATGCGGCAGGTGATCAGGCCAGCCGAATTGCGGTCAAGACCATTCTTGAGATTCTCTCTGCCTATGATTTTAACTCGGAAAGTGTCGGACCTGACGACACCGAGAACGGCATGTCAATCGAAGAATTGATTCGTTATGCTCTTCAGGAAGCTAACGAGCAGATTCTGCTCGCCTCCCTGAGCAATCAGCACCTGCAAGGTATGGGGACAACGGCGATTGTCGGTGTCGAACATCGCGGTAGTCTGTATGTTGGCCATATTGGCGACAGCCGGACTTATCTTGTCCGCAATCAGCAGGTCTCTCAAATTACCGAAGACCATTCAGTGGTGCAGCAGCTTGTAAAAGCTGGGGCGATTTCTGAAGAAGAAGCCCAGGTGCACCCTTATAAAAACGTCATCACCCGTTGTCTGGGTATGCAGGCCAATGTCGAACCCGACACCCTTGAGCTTGTGCTTCAGGCTGGTGACAGAATTCTAATGTGTTCTGACGGTCTGTCAAACATGGTGACAAACCAGACCATGCAGCAGGTTGTCAACGAGCACAATGAGCCTGTTTCGGCTTGTGAAAAGCTGGTAACACTGGCTAACGAGAATGGGGGCACTGATAATATTACGGTGGTCCTGCTCTATAAAGACTGATTCAAAACCCTACTATCAAATTAAGCAGCGGCGGGATGGCTAAACAAGGTTTAGTACTAGGCAAATACGAGATCCTAGAGGAAATTGGCCGTGGCGGCATGGGTGTTGTATACAAGGCCAAGGATGTGCGCATTGAGCGTACAGTCGCGATCAAAGAACTTTTGATCAATCCTTCTTTGGCTAAAGCAGCAGAAGAAATTATTGCTCGCTTTCACCGTGAAGCCCAGACAGCCGGCAGCCTCCAGCATCCGAATATTGTCACAATTCATGATTTCGGCGAGGATTCTGGCAGCCATTATATTGCCATGGAATTTATTGAGGGTAAAAACCTTAAAGAATACATGGAAGAAGGCCACCAGTTCAGCGATGTGCAGCTTGTCGACATCCTGATTCAGACCTGTGAAGGTCTGCAGCATGCCCATGACCGCAAAATTGTGCATCGCGACATCAAGCCTGACAATATTTCAATTACCAGTAAAGGCGACGTCAAGATTACCGACTTTGGGATTGCCCGTATGTCGACTAATAATCCGATGATGTCGATGACCCAGGATGGAACCATGCTGGGAACGCTGGGTTATATTTCGCCTGAGCAGCTTCAAGACTCACGTCGTGTCGATCATCGCGCTGATATTTTCTCGCTGGGCGCGATGATGTATGAGCTTTATACCTCTCAGCTGCCGTTTGATGGTGGGAACTTAGGCGCAACGATTCTCAAGATTGTCTCTGAAGATCCCACACCGCCGACTCGTCTCAATCCTGATTTAGATCCACGGATCGAAAAAGTGGTCATGAAGGCGCTGCAAAAGCTGCCTGATTTCCGCTATCAGAGCGCTCGTGAAATTTCTGATGAACTCAAGCAAATTAAGAACAGTATGAGTGGCGGCGGCGGTGTCGCTGCTCCGGCAGCTGCCGGAATGGTCGTTTGCCCTTGCGATAAAAAGAACATGATCTTTGCAGGGGCTAAATTCTGTCCTTATTGCGGTCTGAATCTTGATCAGCAACAGGCTGCTGCGGCCGCTGCTGGTCCAGCAACACCCGTGATGTTTCAGCCCCCGGCAGCAGCCCCTGTACGTGAAGAACCTGTTTTCCGCGATGAGCCTTCACTGGATCTGACTAAACCGATGCAGCGGACTAACGCTGGTGCGGCCAGTGTCGCGCCAACGCCTCCACGTCGTCCTGAAAAGCCCGGCTCTTTCCGTTCGCGCCTGAGTCGCTTAATTGAGCTGGCCAGCACTTATCAGACCAATCCACGTGCCAGCTTTGAACGTCAGAGCTTTACTCGTACACGTGAAACCACCCAGGCTGGCAGTGCTTCTCGCAATACGGCGATTCAGCCACCCAATTCAACGATGCGCACCACAGTGAATAAACCCCCGTCATTCCAGGAGCTTAGCAAGAGTTCCGCCAATGACGTGATGCGCACCACTTCATCACAGCCTTTGTCAGTGGCTGGTGAAGTCAGCAAAGCCTCATTACAATTAGAATTTAGCCATAAAATTGGTCAGGTTGGCGCTGGCAAAGGGCAGTTTTATCAGCCCCGTGGTCTGGCGATTTACCAAGGTCTGGTCTTTGTTGCGGATACTCAAAATCAGCGCATTCAGGTCTTTAGCAAAATCGGTGACTGGCAGTATTTGATTCGGGCTGGTTCTCAGCAAGACTATCTTAAAACGCCTTGCTCAGTGACCGTCAGCCGCCAGGGCTATATCTATGTCGTGGATTCTGGCACCAGCAAAATTGCTGTCTTTGATCAGTCTGGCCGCTTTATTCGCTCTTTTGGCACAGCTGGCAAAGGCAAAGGTGAATTTGCCAATCCATACGGAATTGCAATTAGCTCCAAAGACGAAGTCTATGTTGCTGATACTGAAAACTCCCGCATTCAGGTGCTGGATTCTCATGGACAGGTCAATAAAATCTTTGGCCGCCCAGGTACGCGCCCTGGTGAGTTTAAAACACCTTATGCCATCTCACTGGATGCCAAAGACAATCTCTTTGTTTTGGACTACGGCATTCCCCGCGTTCAGGTTCTGGATCGTCAGGGCATTTGCCGCTTAGAGTTTGGTAAACGCGGTGTAGGCGGCGGCGAATTTAGTATTCCACGTGGCGTGGCCGTTGATATCAAAGGCCGTATTTACGTGGCCGACACGCTTAACCACCGCATTCAGATCTTTACGCCCAAAGGTGAATTTATTGAATCCTTTGGTTCTAAAGGCCGTGGTCCGAAAGACTTCTGGGGGCCTGAAAGCATTGCGGTCAGTGACGAAGGTGAAGTTTTTGTCTTGGATAAAGGCAACTCACGGATTCAGGTACTTAAAGCCGGCGCGTTCTAAGCCCGTTCAGTTGACTCATACAGCTTATGAGACAGCTTATACTTTTAGTTTGTTTAATAAAGCCGTCAGGATTTCTTCTGGCGGCTTTGAAGCATCAAGATTTAAGTCAGCTTGTCTGTAGATTTCTCCACGGCGCTGATACAGGTTTTCTAAACCTGCGGTGTCAAAGAGTCGGGTTAAAGCATGGCCTGGCGGGGCCTGAAGTCTGCCCAATAAGGTTTTAAAGTCTAAATCCAGATAAACGGTCAGGGCTTTATGCTGTAAAAGGCTGAGATTGTCTTGATAACAGGGCAACCCGCCTCCAGTACTGAGCACCGTGGGCTGAGCTGGCTGCCAGCTTTGTAGCCATTCGCGTTCAATTCTTCTAAATACGGGTTCACCGGCTGTTTGTAACCAATACCCAGGTGTCTGGCCAGAGGTGCGGGTAATCTCTTCATCACTGTCGAGCCAGGGCCATTGCAGGGCTTCAG
>CAJYHH010000047.1 GCA_913773825.1 Candidatus Sericytochromatia bacterium
TCAGGGTTGGCATCATCTGCTGATAATCCTGTTCCATCGGTCTGAGCTTGATCTGCAGGCCTTCAAAACTATCTTGAATCACAATCGCTCGGCTGCCTTTGCCTAAAAGTCTGCTGCCCTGGCGCTGAAGCTGTTCTGAAATCACCGGTAGCCTGTCTAAGCGAGCCAGATGCTGCCGGGCCTGTTGGGCTGAGTCATAACGTTGGCTGAGATCGGGTTCAACTAATTTTTCAAGCCAAATTAACAATTGACGACTACAGCGAGCCTGAGCCATAAACTGAATTTTTAAAGCTTCATGGGTCAGTTCAGCTGGAGCCCGCCCGGTGAGTAAATGAATCAGGGTTGCCCCTGCTGCATAAAGATCAGAGGCTGGTACTGCCTGGGCAATGGCTTGTTCGGGAGCCATATAGCCAAATGAACCAATCACGGTTGAGCCCCCTGCACCCTGGGGCCGAAATGCTTCTTTGACTGCACCAAAATCAATCAGATAAAGTTTATTATGGGCATCCAGCAAAAGATTAGAGGGTTTGATATCGCGATGAATCAGCACGGGGTCCTGACGCTGTAAATAGACCAGAATCGACATCAGCTGGTCTGCTAAAGCCCTGACTTCTTGTTCGGTGGGGCGCCAGCCCTGTCGCAGGCGGACTGCCAGATTTTCTGCCTGAATCCAGCGGCTAACCAAATACAGGCTGTGTTGAGTGTCAGTCTGGATTTCAAAATGTTCGATCAATTGTGGCAAGGCAGGATGTTTGAGCTGAGAGAGGGTTTTAAGTTCTCGTGTAAACAGCTCATAATGCTTCCATTGCTGGAGTTGATTAAACTGCAGTTCGCGAATCACGACGGCTGTGTTGTCGGCTAAACATTCGGCTGCATAGGTTACGGTTGCTTCACCTTGACCCAACACCTTTTTAATCCGATAACGCTCAGCTAAAATCTGCTCAGCTGGTAACTGGAGAGCCGTTATCAGAACAGGGGCCTCTGGTTCTGACGATTGTTTGGCCAATTGTTCACGTTGCTGAGCGCTGATTCGAGCCCGGCGACTGGATGTTTGTTCGTGCTCTGGAACTTCCCCCGTCAGACTGATGGTGTGATTGAACGGCGTCTCAAGTTCTGGCAAAATCTCCTGCAGGATATCTAAAGCCAATGAGGCCTGGGCAAAGCGCTGTTCGCTGGCGGGTAAGAGTAATTGTTCAAGCCAGTTGGCAAAACGTTCTGAGCACTCAACATAAGGGCGAAAATTTAATAAAAGCTCTCTTCGCGGCAGCAGGGCTGGATCACGTCGTGAAAGTAAATGAACTAAAGTGGCTCCGAGGCCATACAGATCAGATTGGGGCAGGGCTCGTCCGGCAAACTGTTCTGGGGCCATATAGCCGTAAGTGCCAATCATCGTTGAACCGCCACTGTTTACAGCCAAAGCTTCCTGAACGCCGCCAAAGTCGATTAACCAGAGCTGGTTGTGTTGATCCAGGATTAAATTAGAGGGTTTAATATCGCGATGAATAATCGGTGGATTAAACGTTTGAAGATAGCTCAGAATCTTTAGAGCCTGAACCGCAATCTGATAAACCATGGCTTCATCAAAGAGTTTGCCGTCTTTGAGCTGTTCAGCCAGGGTCTGCCCCGAAATTTTTTCAGTGACTAAATGACAGTTCAGACTGGTTTGATGATGGCTTTCAAAATAATCCAGCAAAGCTGGAATTCGGGGATGGTCAAGATTGGCTAAAGTGCGGGCTTCGCGCTTAAATAAGTCAAGGCGCTTCCAGTCCTGAAGCTGTTGCAGGCTAAGGGTTTTAAGAATACAGATTTGACCCGTGCGGGTATCACGCACTTCACATGTGCTGCCGTTTGTGCCAGCGGCAAGTTGGCGCAGCAGCTGATAATGCCCGCCGATCAGGCTCTCGGCAGGAGTCTGGCGCTCTTGGGACTGCATTGGCTTGCTGGTCTCCGCAAATTTAGTTAACCTGCTATTACATTAAAAGGGAATTGTATGAAAAAACAAACCATTCTCACTTTTCTGGCGATCAGCAGCTTGCTGACTGCCTGTCCGTCTGACTCCACTGGCGACAATCCTTCGGGGACTCCTTCAGCTCAGACTGCGTCTGCTGAGGCGACTCCCCTGACTCTGGGTGCACAACCTGCCCCTGTTGCGGGGCTTAAGCCGCTGACGGCTTTCCCCAAAGAACATCTTAGCTGTTGCTGGGATGATCTGCAAAAAGCAGATGCCCAGTATGCCAAACAAGCTTTAGACGCTGTTAACGACAAATCTGAAGCGCTGGAAAAGCTCCTGATGCTTTCAAGCCGCTTACCCCTGACGGTTAGCTATGCGCATGGCGCGGTGCTGGCTGAAATTCTGCATCGCATTGGTGATGCTCGTTTTGCCTGGGTGCTGCAAAAACTAGACGTGGCCGGTGAGCTTAAAAAAGCTCATCCCGATCCCAACAATAAAGAAACCTTGCGCGATACTTTGCGCGTGCTGCTCGAAGGTGGCTTTTCATTAAATCAGGCTCCAGAAGTTCATAAAGGCCGTCTGGTCGGCTTTCCTGAAACTTCTAAATCCCTGCAGTATCAGGTTGAAGGAAAGAGCATTTAGGCCAGACTTCGTCTGGACGTTATGGGTTTTGGGTAGCGAGGCTGTCCTCATCCGTAAGTCAGCAGAGCTGACAACGGCTAAGGCATGAGTTTTGGGTAGAAGAAAAAAGCCAAAGACAATTGAATTTTTTCTTCTGCCTTTAAACCCACCACTCACCACCCACCACTCAAAACCCTCTCCCAATTAGTTCTTTTCTTCTATTCCTGTTACACTAAGAGTCATCAGGATCACGCGTGCTGCAGCGTTGGCAGAGCCGACGAAACGATACTTATCGAGGCAGTTTGACGCGACTCAACGAGGAGGCGCCCGCATGTTGGCTACCATGCGCCAGAATTCCTGGC
>CAJYHH010000048.1 GCA_913773825.1 Candidatus Sericytochromatia bacterium
TAATCTCAACTTTGATCGCATGATGAATAATCCGACTGTGGCTAAATTTGTGGCGTTTCTCTCTCGCTATATCGATATCGAAACCATCAATTTAAAAGATCAATTGATCAAAATTGCTGATCAGACCAGTGCGTTTTTTATTGGCATGTCTGCAGGCTTTTTCTTGATGTTTTCTAATTTCTTTTTTACTGTAGCCCTGATCGAGCTCAATTTGTTTTTCTTTTTCCGAGATGGACACCGTTATCTGGCTTATATTCAGTCTTTGATACCCCTCACCCCAGAAGCAAAGCTGACGCTGAATCGCAGAATTTCAGAAGTCGTTCAGACCTCTGTGCTGGGTTCTTTTGCAACAGCCGCAGCCAACGGTATCTTTGGGGCGATTATTTTTGCCATACTTGGTCTGCCCTCACCTGTACTCTGGGGAGTCCTAATGGGCGTACTCGCTTTTATTCCCCTTGTTGGTCCGATTATGATTTGGGGTCCCGCTGCAGTCTGGCTGTTTACCCATGGACATCCTTTCCAGTCTGTGATCCTGACAGCCTGGGGTTTAATTGCCATGATGGGTTTTGCAGATAATTTAGTCAGACCACTGCTGATTAACCGCATGTGTTCAGACGAAACCCGCATGAACACCCTGGTTTTGTTTTTATCCGTGATTGGTGGCCTACAGGTTTATGGCATCCTGGGCATTGTAGTAGGCCCCTTAATTGTCGTGGTTGCTTTAACGGTCTTTGAAATGTACAGGCTCTATTACCGCCTGCCAGACCCTCAGCACGAACCCATTTTAAAAGAACTGGCTGCTGAACTATCTCTAAGCGAGCCAGTCAAACAAGAAGAGTCACAGACAGAACCAGTCTCAAGCCCTGCTCAGCCTGAGATCCTGCAATCAGGTCTGTTTCCCCGCACACCTAGCCAACCGGGTGAAAGACCCTTATTTTGAGGAAAAATAAAGAGAGACTTAATAAAACGATATGTCTAGAAACGCTTAAACCGTCCTTCATAGGCTCAGCATCAAGCTCATAACCCTTAAGCCTTACTATCCTGCAATGTTATACTTCAAAAAAAATCACAGGAAGGATAGGCATGCCGACAGTTACACAGACTATTCCTATTTTTCCGCTGAACGTTGTTGTGCTGCCAGGTGAGCCCGTACCCTTACATATTTTTGAAGAGCGTTATAAACAGCTGATTGCTGATTGTGCGCCTTTAGAGGGTGAGCGCCAATACCAGCCTTTTGGGATTAGTTTTTCTAAAAAAAACCTGCTGAATAATATTGGCTGTACCGTTTTAGTTGACGAGATCCTGCATAAGTATCCTGAAGGTGAACTCGACATCATGACCTACGGTCAAAAGCGTTATCGCCTGCTGGAAACTGTTCAGGAACAGCCTTATTTAACAGGGCTCGTAGAATGGCTGGTAGAACCTGAAGAAGAGCCTGATCAAGAAGGCCGAGCCGCTGTATTAGCTCTCTATGAGCAGTTTTTGGAAATTGTTGAAGTTCACGACTCTACGCTTGATGCCCGTGCATCTCAGCTCTCATATGAAATTGCTTACCGCATCAATCTTGAAAAAGCACCTAAGCTCGAACTACTTGAGACAATCGGTGAAAACGCCCGGCTTAAACTGCTGCAGAACTATCTTGAACAAGCTGTGCCTGAAATTGAGCAAGCTAAAGAATTCCGCAGAATTGTGCGCTCAAACGGATATTTTGCGTAAGTTAGCCTAGCTCTTACGAACAGTCTGCATTTCTGTTAATAACTGCTTGTGAATCAGACCATTGCTGGCCACAATCTGACCGGATAAAGCCTCTAATGGGCTTCCGTCATAGGCGCTTACTTGCCCGCCCGCACTTAAGACGAGTGCCGCTCCAGCCACAATATCCCAAGGGTGAAGATGATTCTCCCAAAAGCCTTCAAAGCGCCCACAGGCCACATAGGCCAAATCCAGCGCCGCAGCTCCAGGTCTCCGCACATCCTGAGCCAGCCTGGCAAAATGAAAAAACTCTTTAAAATTATTATCCTCAATGATGGCCCGTTGATACGGAAAACCCGTCGCCAATAAACTGCGAGCAAGAGAGTCAGCAGTCGAGACGCTAACAGGACGTCCATTAAGCAAAACAGGACCACCTTGAACGGTTAAATAAATTTCGTTAAGTGCAGGGGCATAAATCACGCCCAAAACCGGTAGATTTTGTTTCCGGTCCAGTAAGCCAATCGAAACGCAGTAAAAAGGCAGACCGTGAGCATAATTGACAGTGCCATCAAGCGGGTCAATCGCCCACACATAACGGGCATTTATCTGCTGATTAAGCTCCTGCACTGACTCTTCAGCTAAAAAGGCATGTTCAGGAAAAGCCTTTTGCATCAAACCCAAAATAGCGGTTTCAGAAGCCACATCTGCTTCAGTGACTAAATCATTGTCACAGGATTTCGATCGAATATGCTCAAGCTTGTCCTGATAATCCAGCAAAATGCGGCCCCCGATTAGGGCCGCATCGTTCGCCTGCTTGAGCCAGGCATTGAGCGTTTCAGTGTTCAAGTTTAAAGTGCGTCCAAACTGGTATCCAGACCGCCCCCAGAGCTGGCAGCGCTGAATTTTACAACCACAGAATCTTTATGGCTGGAGCCCGCATCAGCAACATAAACAGCGCCGCTGCTATCCGTGCAGAGGGCTTTGGGAGCTTGTAGTTCACCACTGCCAAATTCACCCTGCTTAACACCTTTGCTGTCAAACCAGACAACAGAGCTGCTTTCGAGAACAAAGATATTGCCATTGCTATCAACTGCTACATCCAGCGGAGCGCTCAGGCCTTTGACAACTTCAGTGCCGGTGCCAGTTGCACTTAACTTCTGAATACCAGAGCCCACAACGGCAAACAGGTTGCCCTGAGCATCAGCACCCAGACCACCCGTTGGGGTGACCGTGCCAAAGCTCGAAGGAGCAGTCAGGCCAGCATCAAGTTTCTGGATGCCGGCTGCAGTGGCCACATAAAAGCTGTCACCCGCGCTGACCACATCGGTTGCGCCGCTGAGAGACAATTTGGTTTCAGTGATGCTGAATTTAGGAGCAGTCAGGCTAAAAACACGATCAGCAGCGTCAGCAACCAGCACGTTACCGCTGCTGTCGAGGGTTACACCCGTAATCGTCTTGCTCATTTTATAACCAGCAGCACCCAAGGTGATCGTCGACAAAAAAGACTTACCGATGTCTTTCCAGCTGGCACCGGCAGTGTCCATGGTGATCACAGTGCCTTTAGAAGGCATTTTGCTGTCAACAGCGGCAACATAAATACTGGCACCATCACTGGTGACGTTAACAGCTTGCCACTGATTAAAAGTATCCTGATCAACTTTAAAGCTGCCTTCAGCGCTATAGCTGGGAGCAGAAGAACTGCTGCCCGTAGAAGGCTTATAGGGTTCAGCAACCGTCATGTCTGCAGGCATCGGAGGAGGTGCAGATGTGGTATTTGTGGGAGTATCAGCATGAACTTCTTCAGCCGTTTCAGCTGGAACTTCTTCGCTGGGGACTTCTTCAGCAGGCTCTTCATAAGACTGATCATAAGCGTCACCCGCGCTTAAATCGCCAACGGGCGTAATACCAGTAGAAGTGTTGGAATTAAGAGGCGTCATGCCTGAAGAACCCATCGAAGACATATCAGCGCCAGTGGGAGGGGTGCTGCCGCCACAGCCAGTCAGGGCCAGGGACAGACTCAGAGTTAAACCGATCAGCAAGCTATTTTTAAACATCTCTCAAGATCCTCTCTCGCACTTCACTATACATCTTATCGCCGTGACCGGCAGCAGCTGACTTTAGGGAGTTGAAATTAGGGTTAAATGATGGATAATTTTAATTAATACTTAACTGACATTACTGGCCTTTAGGCAGATAATCGACAAAACAGACAAGATAGACAGGTCAAACACCAATGAACAAAATTCCGACAACCCTGATTTTACTGACGCTCTCTAATACCTTTATGACCTTGGCCTGGTATGGCCATCTGAAATTTAAAGATTTTAAATCATTAGCAAACCTAAGTCTGCCAATGGTGATTTTGATTTCTTGGGTCATTGCCTTTGCTGAATATTGCCTGCAGGTGCCCGCTAACCGAATTGGCTCTCAAGAATACGGCGGCCCCTTTAGCCTTGTCCAGCTAAAAGTGATTCAAGAAGCCTTAAATCTGACGGTTTTTGCTGGTTTTATGCTGCTGGTTTTCCGCCAGGAGCAACTGCGCATCAATCACCTGTTCGCTTTTGTGCTGCTGATCCTGGCTGTGTTTTTAGTCTTCAAAAACTAGAAACACGGGACTGAATAATCACACAACAAACAGCCGACTGTTATCAGTCGACTGTTATTTAAGCTACAGGTTCAAACAGACTAAATGCTGTTTTCCCAGAAGGCAGAGCTCGTGTGCTCAGCTAAAGCAGGCTGATCCAGCTCAGCTTGAACTTTAACCAGCTGTTCACGACAACGCAGGATCAGCGGTTCAAGTCCGTCGACATTTTCTGCCTGGAGCGCCCGAATCAGACGCGAACCATCTTGACGCAGCAAACGTTGCAAAGCCGGCAGAGTATCTGCCCGATCACTTTTTGCTAAGGCATTTAGCAAACTTTCACGCAGTATAGCAAGCTCATTTGCATCTAAACCCGCTCCCTTTTCTGCTGCATTGAGAACCTTTTCAAAGGCTGCAATAAAGCGCTGAATCAGGTTTTTCAGGGCAACTTCAGCGCTTGCTTCTGCGCGGCTTTGAGTCAGGCCAGAACCATAGACAGCAGAATCATCAGCTAAAGGTTCAGGAGCCGCTTGTGAAAAGGCCAAATCTTCTTCAGCCTGAACTTCAGCAAAGCCTTCAGCTTGCGGCTGTGAAGGGCTGACGAGACTTTTGAGCTTACCAAAGAAACTTTGCTCTTTTTTAGCCGGAGCCTGTGCTTTGATTTCTGATTCAGCCAGATCTGCCGCAAACTCATCAACTGCGCCACCACCACCCCTTTCTAATTTGGCGGATTCAGCGCGCAAATGACCGGTTGGCGCCATTGAACGTTTACGCATCGCTCCAGCTGGAGCTGAAGGCATCGGCATCGGAGCAGCAGCCATCATCGGCATCATCGGAGGCGCACCGGGCGGCGGGGGTGGAGCAGCCATTCCAGGCATCGCACCGCCCACCATATTCCAGGCATCGGGCATTTCTACTGGCTGCACAATCTGGGTGCGCTGATCCTGACCTGAAATGGTTTCTGCCTCATCAACCGCCAACCAGGCTGTAAATCGGCAGAGAATCTGATGTTCAACCGACAAAGCAATGATATTTTCTTTAAGCTGCTGCTTTTTATCAGGTTCATATGTCGCCAATCTAAACTGATCTTCCAACGTCTGAATCCGAGCTTTCGCCCAGAGCCTGGGTAAGGCAGGAAAATCGACAGACTGAGCCTGAAGAGGCAGTTTTAAAGCTCCTTTTGCTCCCTGAGCCTTTAACTCGGCCGGTGCATCCCCTTTAAACAAGACACTCAATGAGCGACC
>CAJYHH010000049.1 GCA_913773825.1 Candidatus Sericytochromatia bacterium
AGCAGACGCTGACCCTGCAGCTGGTTGCGCTGAAGCTCTGCGGCCAGCACTCTGGTTTGACGCAGCAGCTCGCCATAGCTGAGGCTGCCGCTTTCGGTTTCGCCATCAGCAAAATAACGAACAGCAATCTTATCAGGATGACGTTCAGCCCGCCATTCGAGTAGATCCACAAAGCTTTGAAAATCCCTGAGTTCGGTCATAAGCGCCACTATCCTGTCTGGGTCTGCATCAGCTTAGCATAATCGCCATCAGCGCTTCTTTGACTCTTTTGCCCAGACTGGTTACAATCTTGACGCTTCTGAACTGGAGACTCGATATGGGCAAACGCAGTCGTTTTTGGATCTTGTCTTGCACACTTTTTGTTGGCTATTCAGGCTCAGGAATGTGAATGTGGGCCTGAAGAAGCTCATGATATCCGAATGCTGGTTCAAACTCATCTCATGCGCTATATCATGCAGATCGGTCAGCGATTATTTGATCAGGATCGTTTTGCGGATGCTCTGACCGTCTACACTTAAGGCGAGACATTAAACCCAGAATACCCCTGCCTGCGTTATGAAAAAGGCTTTACTTATTTTGCAATGAAAGACTTTAAAAAAGCCGCAGTTGAGCTCTATGAAGCCAAACGCCTGGTGCGCTTTCCGGCTCGGCGCAATGTTGTCGATAGCCAAGGTCTTTAACAGGGTTTATATTGCCCTCGTGAGGAAGTGGAGCAACGCAGCAATAATCTGCTCAAAGAGATGGATTTTGCCACAGACTATCCCCTGGACTGGGATCTGAGCAGCAATCAACTTAAGCCTGGTCAGATCGTTGCAGGTTTAGGCGTCAATGTGCAGTGGCAAGGCCAGAGCCGAAATGTCTATCTTCAGGATAGTCAGTACAATGTGCTCACCCGACTCGGTAAACCTCAAGAAACCTTTGAGGAAAATATAGTCGGTGAAACGATGACCTATGTTCAATCTGGTGGCACCACTCTCGCTTTTGATCAGACACATAAACGCCTATAGGTGCTACAACTCAGTGATCTTGGCCGCTCTGTGCTGACACCGGCTGGCTATATCAAAATCGGCGCTCCAGCCCGAGAAGCACTGTCTAAACTCAAACAAAACTATGGCTTTAGCCGAGAACGTAACAAATACCCTAATGCCCCGGTGCAAGAGGCGCTTTATTACAAACATCTGGGACTGTCTTTTTTAATTGGTCCCAAAGACACTATCATCTACATTAACGTTTATAGTCTCGAAGAAGAAACTGAAAAACAGGCAGGTACTTTTTCGGCTCTCTTCTCAGAGATTTTACATCAACTACGTCAGCTCTAGGTGATAACGGCTCTTCTGGCGTTCACTCATTAAGAGCAACAGCAAGCCTGACACCCAGAGTAAAAGTTCAAACGACAATCTACAACGCTATTTTTTTGAAGTCTAGACAACGAGTCGATACAATCTTAAAATCTACTGGCACACTGAATCAGCTAAATTATTTGGAGGCAAAAGATGGGTAAATCAAGTCGCTATTGGCTGATCTTGTTTGCCTTGATTATCGGCTTGCAACCCATGACAGCTGCAGCCCCGGAATCGCAGTCACTCCGCCAATCTTTGCTCCAGCGCTATCAAGACAGCTTGACTCGCAGTGAACAGGCCATCAGCCGAGACCATTATAATCAGGCCTTAGCTAGTCTGAATCTAGCTGAAAGTCA
>CAJYHH010000050.1 GCA_913773825.1 Candidatus Sericytochromatia bacterium
GGGATTGAGCTTATAGAGACGACGTGGGGCTGTAAACGAATCTAGAAAGTAGAGTTCACCTGTCAGCGGGTGTTTTGCAATGGCTGCTGAGCCGATGTTTTCGTTTGAGCTGACTTCAGTTTTGGCAATTTCAGTCATGGCATGGGTGCTGGTGTTGTATTCATAAATCCGGTCCAGACCTAAGCCATTGCCGCCAATAGCATACATTTTGTCGTCGAGCGGGCAATCACATTTAATCCCAAAATCACCCACATTTAGAGTCGAAAAACTGCTCTGTCCCGCCTGATAACGAGAAAGAAAACTTTCGCTATTCATCTCACGTCGTGCGGTGGTGACCATTTCCTGCACTCGCGGTGACAGGCCCTGGGCCAGGACTTCTGGCTGAGTGAGCTTAAGTGCTGTCTGGTTACCGGCAAAAGGAATCTGGCTATTGGGAACGCTGGTGCAGCTAGCCAGCAAAGATAACACCGCCAAAGCGGCCATAGAAAAAGATTGAACAGGCTTTACGCGTTTAGTCATAGCATCCTCAAAAACGAATAATTAATAATTTAAAATTCAGCTTGCGCTGATGATCAGCTGGCCTGGGGCCAGGCATCGCGCTGGGGCAGGGTGTCAGGCGGGTGAGGGGTTTGATCTTGTGGAGCGTGTTGGGGAGAATGATGATGACCGAGTACAGTTTCAATTAAATCTGCATAGCGACGAGCGGTGGCTTCTGCTGAAGTGCCCTGAGCCAAGGCCAGATTGTGCTGACCTATGCTTTCCAGGTTCACTTCATTGCGAATCACCTGACCGATTAAATCTCCCAGCCCATTCGGGGCTTCTGGTGGATAAAACAAAAGTTCAGCGCCTTCATGGTCAGCAACCAGGCGAAAATCGCCTAAATCCGGTGCCAGAACAGCTTTACCCTGAGACAGGGCTAAATGTAGCGGGCCTGAACTACCGGCTGTTGATTCATAACTGAGCACTAAAGCTTTGACTTCGCGCAGACGCTCTGGAAGTTCTTCGTCTGGAATCCAGCCAATAAATTTAACTTGTTTGAGATCAGCATAACGCTGCTGAATCGAAGCCAGATAGCCTGGGGTTGCGGGATGATCCGTACCGCCGATAATCAGCTCACTGTCTGGATATTCCTGAGAGAGTTCCGCAAAAGTATCCAGCAGCTTTTCTAAGCGTTTATAAGTCCCAAACTTGCCAAAGGTTAAAAAGCGATTAGCTGACTGCAGCTGGAGTTCGCTGGCCGGTTTGATATAAGAACCTAAGCCGATGACCTCAACATTTTTAGCTGAGTAACGGGTTTGCAGCAGCTTGCGATAAGATTCCAGGGTGACAACAAGTCTGTCTGAACTCAATAAAAGTCGGGTTGCCATTGAAGATCCCAGCTGAATCAACTTTTGTTCAAGACGGCTGCGGCCAAAGCAGGGATTATCGAGCTGCATGGCATCAGGCAGATTATGCACCAGGCTGATTACTTTAAAGCCCATTTGTTTGGCTAACATGGGAGCGGTTAGACCGAGCATGGCGGGTACTTTGCGATTGCCGAAGCTGGCAAATTGCAGATTAAACAAAACCAGATCGGGTTTGATCGCCAGAAGGCGTTTTATGAGTTTAAGCGGGTTGCGCAGATCATTTAAACGCCAGCAGCGCTCAACCTTGAGCCGAGGATGAGACATCTCTGTTACGACTTGATCGGTTAGATCTGCTAAGACATGCAGATCATAGTTAGGATTGGCACCGAGCAGACCCTCTACCAGGAATTTACCGTATTCACTCAAAGAGGTATGTACAGGCGGAATCGCAGTCACCAGAACAATTTTAGGTCTTGGATTATACACCATGAATCAGTTTTACCTCAGATGCTTCAATCTTAAAGCATTTCAGTATGGAAATGATCAAAGTAAAACTGAAGGATTATTAAGTGTTTTTGTTTGATTAAATGCTTGAAATGGTGATGATATCAGAGATTGATCTCTATCATATTATGATGTTTATTCGCTGCAGATATCAAAAGTTTTGATTTTTGACGAACAGTAAAATTTATGGATTAGAAGATATAATCAATCTGAGATTGAAATATCCAGATAACTATTGGTCTGATTGATTGTGAGAATAATTCAGCGTACAGATACCGAGCCAGGCAAAACCGACGCAATAGCCTGCCAGTACATCACTGAGATAATGATCTCCCAGATAAAAGCGACTAAAGCCGCTTAAAGAACCAAAAAGTACCAGTAACAGGGCTCCGCGCCAGCGGACGGCTGCTGGGCGTGATGAATTTTGCAGCAGCCACCAAGCCAAAAAACCGTAAAACAAAATGGCCGCCATGGCATGTCCGCTGGGAAAGCTCGGCCCAATGGCGTCAAAACTACGGTCTTGGGTGCTATAGTCTGGGCGTGGGCGGTCAAATCCAAATTTAATCGGCCAGGCTAATATGGCTCCGCCAACATTAGCCCATAAAAAGCGTTTAAGCAAATTAAAATCAGGTTTAACGCGAATCAGCCACCAGCAGATCACGCTGATAAACAGCGTGAGGCCAAAACCTGAACCCAATAGCGAGATTAAATGCATGCCCTGATCCAGCCCGTAAAATCGCCAGCTTTGTATGGCTTTCCAGCTGGATAGATCCCAGCTATAGCTACCGTCTAGAACTAAACCAGCTGCCAGCAGCAGAAATAAACTTGCTGGGATAATAATCGGCAACAGGCGCTTCACAGGCCGCGAATCTCGCCTTGTTCGTCAATCT
>CAJYHH010000051.1 GCA_913773825.1 Candidatus Sericytochromatia bacterium
AAATCCTGAGGGCGGCGGGCAAACTGAAAGCGTAAGAGCCTGCTGCCCATCCTTAAATCACCACCCAAGGCATCAATCCCAGCTAAAGCAACCGTTTCAGTTGCTTCCTGGCTGCTGATTTTATGCCAAAGAATCGTCAGCATCTCAGCTTCGCGCATATTGAGATCTTCACAGAAGGCGTTTTCTTCTTCAGCTTTAAAGGGTGAGGATATCAACAGCGTTTCAGGACTGAGCCAGTGAATCTGGCCAAAGCCAGCAATAAAATGGGCTTTGTAGAGCGCCAGGCGCATAAATCTAAAATCAGTCAGCAGCCGATAATCAGGGCTTGAAGGCAAATACCGGTAATAACGTGGTGCAATGGCTTCAGTTTCTGCTGCCGTTAGAGTCTGGGCTGATCCCAGCAAAATCAGGCGGGGGCCAGCCTGGAGTTTATCGGCATCTGTGGTTTTAAACAGCGTCAAGCTGCATTTGGCCTCGTGGCTAAGATTACGGGTGTGCTGAGCCAGGCCTGATACAAGCATCAGCGGCTGGCCACGGGTATCCAGACAAAAGGGCAGGACTGAACCATAGGGGTAGCCTGTTTCTTTGAGCGAATGAGTTGAGAGCACGCCTTGATGCTGGCTGAGTAACAATTCTAGAGCAAGAGCAGAATCAGGGGCTAGGTGGTCAGGCTGGTCGGACATCTGGAACTCCAGTTGAGAGAATATTCCAGAGGTTAACACGTCGAACTTGAGTCTGGCATGATGTTGGGCCATTATTGAAGACTTAAACGCAAGAATCAGCGTGAGGGAGATGAAAGGATCAGATCCGTCGTTTTAAACTTTAAGGGTTTAGCTTGTTGTCCCAGGCTGTCAACTAAAAGTTGTTTGCGTAAACAACGGCTGAGAGCCTGGCGCTCATGGCGAGATAAAGCATCTGGACGTTTGAGTAAAAAGCTCTGAAGGCTTGGCATTTCGTGGGGAGCTAAGGTTGTAATCTGCTCAGTGGGTTGATTTAAAGAGCGCCGGTTGAAAATTTGATGCTGAGCTGAGGCAGGTTGTAGGGACTGATTAAATTGATGATAAAACGTAATGTGCATGATCAGTTCAATGTTTGGGTGATGTTGAGGGTGAGCTTGAAGGCGATACTGCAAAAAACTAAATCGTGCAATTAGCATATAAAAGCTCCCAGAGCGGCAATAGTCTAAGCATGACAGACAAATTGATTTAAATCGAGGCCTGAATTTTTAGTTTGGATGTGATTTGCCTTAAGATCTGCTGCAAGATATTTTAAATGCATAAAAAAATCCGGCTGCAGGCGAGGGAGCCTGAGCCGGAGCATTCATCAAACGCGTTTCATCTTGGCCTATTTTTCAGGGCGAACCGGGGTGAATCCGGG
>CAJYHH010000052.1 GCA_913773825.1 Candidatus Sericytochromatia bacterium
AGAATCTGATTTTGGCGATTCTGTATCAGAACGCACAGACTCTGAGCGCATTTGCTCAAAGTTCAGATCTGGAATCTGAGGGCTATTTTGCTCCTCAGTTTCAGCTTTAGGTTCAGCTGTAGGTTCAACACTCTGCTCGGGTTCACGGGCAATACTGCCTGGTGCCTGTAAGACAGGGTGTTCAGACTGAAGCGACAACTCAGTGATCCCTTCACTGAGTTCTTCAGCTGGCTCTGTTGCAGATGTGTGAGCAAATTCTGATTCAAGCCCAGCTTCAGCTTGTTCAGGATCAGGCGTAATGGTGTAGTCAGGCTCAGGGCGAGGAGGGCGAATTTTTTCGACGAGCCACATAAAAGTCAGCCCAATTTCAAACAGTAAAATCAGGGTGCCGGCCAGCAGGCTCTGGGTCATGATATCAATTGAGGGCGTAATAATCGCCGCGACAATAAAGCTGATTAAGAGGGCATAACGCCGTTGGGTAGATAAACGAGACCGGCGCAACATGCCAAATAGCGACAACATCAGCATCACAATCGGAACCTGGAACATCAGGCCCGTGCTAAAAATCAACATGGCAGCAAAGCCAATATAGCGATCAATTGAGAGCATCGGCTGAATCCCACTTGGGGTAAAGCCAATTAAAAACGTCACGCCTAAAGGCAGGAGCACAAAATAGGCAAACATCACGCCAGCAATAAACAACAGATAGCTGATCACCGTAATCGGAATCATCACAATCCGCTGAACTTTGGTCAAAGCGGGGCCCACAAACCAGAACAGCTCACGCAGAATCACCGGTAGCCCCAAAAACAACCCCAGCATAATCGACATGCGTAAAACAGCCGTAAAACCTTCAGCTGGCGAGACAATAATAAATGTCACATTGTGAACCTGGGCTCTGAGCAAATCCAGAATCGGCTTATGCCAGACAAACCCCACAATAGTGCCAGCCATAATCGCCAGAATCGACACAACCAGCGCACGCCGCAATTCATCAAGATGCTCAAAAAAGCTCATCTCACGCGGATCAGCATCCGGTACCAGGTTGTGCATCTGGTCTAATGGCATTTAAAGGTCTCCTGCTGTCTGGGCATTCTGAGCATCAAGATGTTGACGCAGATATTCATGCATCAGCATCGCACCAGCCGTCGCAACATTTAAAGAGTCAACGCCACTGCGAATCGGAATCGAAACACTGGTATCACAAAGCGCGAGTAATTCTGGGCCTAGACCTTGGCCTTCATGGCCCAAAGCCAGAATCAACTGGCGGGGGAGCTGACAGTTTAAGCTGCTGGCTGGCGCATCAGCAGCAGTTGCCACCAGACGCCAGCCCTGATTCTGATAATCAGCCAGATCGTCAGTGCTGACGGCCAATACCGGCACCCGCAGGCAAGAAGCCATCGAACCGCGAATCACTTTAGGCGAATAAGGATCAGGGTACCCGCCATAGGCCATCACGCCTTGCCAGTTACAGGCATCAGCCAGACGTAACAGAGCGCCAAAATTACCAGGGTCTTGTAAGCGGTCAGCTAAAAGCCAGGCGCTTAAGCGAGTTTTGTCAGCTTCTAGCTGACGTTGAGCAAAAATTCCAATTGCATCCGGAGGTGAGGGCAAGCTTGAGACGTATTCCATCAGCTCAGATTCTAGCTGGTAGTATTCAGCTGCAGCAAAGGCAGGCACTTCTGACAGGCTAAAGATCTGCTGCAGCTCAAAGCCCGCAGCCAGGGCTTCACGGATTAAGCCACTGCCTTCCACAACAAAAGTCCCGGAATTTTGACGGGTTTTCCTTTGCTGTAAGGCCCTGAGATGTTTTATCTTGGTATTGGAACGGCTGCTGAGCAACATGGAGGTCATTGTAACGCAGATGAGGCCCAAGATAAGGATATTGCTAGTCCTGATCATCCTGTTAGGTGCCGGGATCTGGCTCAGCACCAGCCTGAGCTTTGATCGCCTGAATCATCAATGGATTCTGCTTGCTTTAATCGGCCTGCTGCCTTTAGCGCTGCTGCTGCGTCATAGTCTCAAGCGCCAAAAATCCCGCCTTCAGGCTTTAATTGATCATCCTTTGCTAAGCCGTCTGGCAACCTCTGTCCCAACAGGCCGTGGTTTGACTCAGGGCATTCTCTGGTTAGCTGCTTTAGCTTGTCTGATTGTTGCGCTGGCCAGACCTCAGGGGCCTCCAACCATGAGTAAAATCGAAGGCCAGGGCCTGGATATTTTAATGGCGATTGATGTTTCAGACAGCACCAAAGCCCAGGATGAATACCCCAACCGGCTTGAAGCGGCCAAAGCCAGTATTGAAGCTCTCTTGCCCAGACTGCCTGGCGACCGCGTGGGTTTACTGGTGTTTAGTGGCGAAGCGTTTCCAATTGCGCCCTTTACCAGTGATTATGGAGCTTTACAGTCTTTGTTGACTGAAGTTCAGCATGGGCTTTTACCAAGTGCAACAACGGATTTAGCAGCTGGAATTAAACTGGCCCGTGAGCGATTTGCTCAAAACAAAGCCGAAGTTGGGAAAATTTTAATTGTCTTTAGCGATGGTGAAAACCAATTAGGCAATTATAAAGCCGAATTAAAATCCCTGAGTGACAGTGGTGTACGCGTCTTTACAGTCGGCTTAGGCAGTAAACAAGGCGCCCGGATTCCCGAAACCAACCCGATGTGGGGCACAATCGGCTATAAGTCCTGGCAGGGTCAAGAAGTGGTCTCAAAACTGGATGAAAGAACCCTGAACGAAATTGCTAAAGCGGGTCAGGGGCAATATTTTCATCTTGATAGCCTGCGCAATTTGCCGCGCGCCATCGACAATGCCCGTGGTACTCTGACGACTCGCGCCACCAGCAGTGGGGCCGTTGTTTATCAGGAGCGGTTTCAGGCCTGGCTCTTGTTAGCTTTACTGCTATTGCTGATTGAGCGCCTGCTGCCAGCCAAAATCAAATTTAATCGCAAACAGCGTAAAGCGCCTTTTTCGCATATTCTGGGTGAATTGCTAAAAGGCAAACAATCTAGTAAAGCCGCTACAACTGCCGCTTTAGCGCTGATTTTTCTGCCTTTGTTAAACGGTGCCTGGGACTGGCCCTGGGCCACTTTCTGGAATGATTTACAGGGCCGTCGCCAATACGAAAACAAACAGTATGATCAGGCTGACAAAACCTTTGAACAGGGTTCAAAAGCAGCGCCAAATAATCCAGACTTGCTCTATAACCAGGGCAACTCCCGCTATCGCGGCGGCAAGTTTAACGACGCCGCTGATGCTTATCGCAAAAGTCTTGAGGCCCCTCAAGCGAGCAAAGAAGAAAAAGCCCAGTCCTGGTATAACCTCGGCAATAGTCTTTATCGCAAAGGCCAGCAAGGCGATAAAGGCCAGCAGACCCAGGAAGACTGGAAAAAAGCCGCACAGGCTTATCAGGAAGCGCTAAAGCTCAATCCGCGCGATACTCAGGCTGTTGAAAATCTTAATTATGTACAGGAACAGCTGCAGCAATTACAGCAGCAAAATCAACAAAACCAGCAAAATCAACAGGGCCAGCAGAATAAAAACAATCAGCAGCAGCAAGGCCAACAAAACCAGCAGCAGAATCAACAAAGCCAACAAAATCAGCAGGGCCAACAAAACCAGCAGAATCAGCAAGGGGGTCAAGGTGGCAGCCAAAACGCCCGTGACCCGGTTAGTCCCTATGATGGCAAGTTTACTCAGGAACAAATTCAGAATCATTTAGATGCTTTAGAAAACCAAGAGCGCGAAAGCCGCGATCAGTTTCAACGTGTTCCTGGCAAACCGCCTAAAGATCCCTTTGAAGATCCCTTTGGCGAAGGTGATCCCAAAGATCCCAACGTCAAAGACTGGTAAGTATTTAAAGCCAATCAAGCCAAGCTTGTGGCAAGCCACGTTCGGCTCTAAATTCACAGTGATTTAAAGCTAAGACTTGGCCAGACTCAGACAGGAGCGTTATCCTGCTAAAAAATCCAGGAGAGATCGCTATGTCTGAAAATGCCAAAGAGCTTGTGCTCTATGAAGTCCGTGAACAGGCAGCCTGGCTCACAATTAATCGTCCAGAGCGTCTAAACGCCCTGAGTGTCCCGCTGCTTGAAGCCCTGATGGACAAACTGCGTCAGGCTGCCGCTGACGATCAGGCCCGCTTAGTTGTGCTCACAGGTACTGGCGAAAAGTCTTTTTGTGCGGGTGCTGATATCGACAGCTTTTATAACGAAAGCCAGGGCACAATTAGCGAACACGCTTTTAAAGAAAAACTGGTTGAGCTGTTTGAACTCTTAATGCAAAAGCTCGGCAAACCCACCATTGCCAGAGTTAACGGTTATGCCTTAGGCGGCGGCTTTGGCTTAGCCATGGCCTGTGATTTGGTTGTGGCTTCTGAAAACGCCAGTTTTGGCACCCCTGAAGCCCAGATTGGTTTATTTCCGATGGTGATTATGCCCGTCCTCTATCGCAATACGCCGCGCAAAAAATTATTAGAAATGATGTATAGCGGCGATAAAGTCAAAGCAGCAGAAGCCCTGAATCTGAACATGATTAATCAGGTTGTTCCACTTGCAGAACTGGATCAGGCTGTTAGCGCGCTGGCCGCTAAAATCAGCTCTAAAAGCGGCATGACCCTGGGCCTCGGCCGTGAGGCGTTTTATACCATGGCTGACCTGCCCCAGAGTGCAGCGTTTAGCTATCTTAAACAAATGCT
>CAJYHH010000053.1 GCA_913773825.1 Candidatus Sericytochromatia bacterium
GCAGCGTTCAGACCTGGCTGCACTTCCCTGAAAAACCCAAACACTTTGCTCTGCTGGATGAAAAAGGGGAGTCTTTGCCCTATATGGTGCTCGAACAGGACGAAACCGAAGTCTTTGTGGCTGAACCCGATATTCTGCCCCACTGGGAAGATACAGCTCGCGTTAAAGTGCTGGTTCCGATAGAGATTTCACCGCTGGGTAGCCGCAGTCTGACCATTACTCAAGATCAAAAGCCGCCTAAACTCGAAGAGCCGGTGCGCCGTAAAGAAGTTCCCAGTATTGAAAACAGTCTGTGTAAAGTCTTGCTGCAGCCCGATGCCGGCCGTGTGCAGATTTACCGCAAAGAAGAACAGACCTGGATTGGCTGTCTTGAAGGGCATTTCTTTGTTGAAGAAGGCGACGCTGGCGATTCTTATAACTATTCACCGCCGCTTGAAGATCGCAGCAGTGAAATTAAAATTACCCAGGCCAAAGTCGAAAAACACGCCCTTTATCAGACCTTACATCTGGTGTCTCAGGCTTTTATTCCGGCCCGTTTACAAGACGATCGCCAGAGCCGTTCACGGGTCAATGTGCCCGTACGGATTCACTCTGCCATTACCCTGTATAACCATGAAGATCGTGTACATGTTGAAACCCGGATTCTCAATCAGGCTCAGGATCACCGCCTGCGCTTAATCTGGGTCACGCCGTTTAGATCGGTGCGCTGCTCGAGTTCAACTGCTTTTGGCGCTTTAGAGCGTGAGCTACAGCCTGTGTTGCCGATTGATGTCGAAAAAGGCCAGGAGCGCCCGGCAGATGCTTTCCCCTATACCGAATGGATTCATGTCTCAGCGCCTGATGATCAGGGCTGGGCGATTCATACAGAAGGTCTGCACGAAGCCTCGCTGCAGGAATGGGAAGGCAATGCAGCTCTGTCTCTAACGCTGCTGCGCTGCGTAGGTTATCTCTCTCGTGACGATCTGCGTACCCGCGGTGGTGGCGCTGGTCCTCGCATGAAGACCCCAGAAGCCCAATGTGCCGGTGAGCATGTTTATCAATACAGTCTTCACCTCTGCGGAAATCGCCGTGAAGACGCGCTGCGTTCGTTAAATCAAGTCCGGCATCCGATTCAGGTGGTGCAGGGCGCTGAGCCTAAAGTGACCAATCTGTTTGAGATTATGCCGCCATCAGTACATGTCTCAGCGCTGACTCTCAGTGAAGATGGCCAGGCTGTGTTGATCCGCATCGTAAATGAATCTGACGATCATTTACCCTTAGATCTAAAACCTCAATTTAGCTGCCGCAAAGTGACTCATACCGATCCGCTGGAACGTACTGAAACCGCTTTAACAGGTGAAAATCTCCATCGCGTGCTGTCACCCGGTGAAGTGGTGTCGTTTAAGTTTTACCCAGCCGCTGCCGAAAAGTGAATCATCCTCAGCAAGGAGAGCCCGAGCGCATGAAGGAAGGGAACACTCCCCCCTCTTCAATCCGCCTGTCACCTAACCGTCCGGCAGGCGGAGAAAGTGTGCAGCGCGTTGATAGCTATAAAACAGCCCATATTGAAACCGCTACCCCTGAACGTTTACTCGTGATGCTTTACGATGGCGCGATTAAATATCTGAATCTCGGCATTCAGACAATCAATAGTCAGGATATCGAAGGCACTCATCGTAATCTGCTCAAAGCTGAAGCGATTATTTTAGAGCTGATGAATGTGCTGGATATGGATGTAGGCGGTGAAATGGCAAGCAATCTTTATAACCTCTATGACTATATGTATCATCAGCTGGTAAAAGCCAATATTCAGCGCAATGCGGATTTAGTTCGTGAAGTGATTGGGCTTTTAGAGCCCTTACGCAGCGCCTGGCACGAAGCTTCTGAAATGGTGGCGCAAATGCGCGCGGAAGGCAAATTTGATCTGGCGACACCCGGAGAGCGTAGTTTTGCCGGGTGAACTCGATAATCTGCTCCGTCAACTGCTCGAACTGACTCAGGCCTTAGAGGCAGATCTGGCGGAAAATGGCGCAGAAGACGGATACGATGAGCAGTTAGAACCGATGCTGGATCTGCGGGAGCTGCTGTTGGAGCGTTTATCCGCTTTACCACCTGAATCCCGCCAGCTTGACCAGATGAGTGATAAGGCCAAAGCGAT
>CAJYHH010000054.1 GCA_913773825.1 Candidatus Sericytochromatia bacterium
GGGTTAGCTGGGTTGCGCAGATTGCCTAAACTCAGACGGGCACCGTAAGCAAACGGGGATTGTTCGTCGAGGCTGTCGAGACTGAGCGTTAAACGCGTCTGAGGGGTGCTGGTAATGGCGCTGTCAAAGTCACTCAGATTGGCGGCGGCATGTTCATATCGAAAAGCCAGATCACCGCTAATTGTAAACGGCAGTCTGAGACCCAGCTGTTCTAATAAGCCTTCTGCTTGTTCTTGCTGATGGGCTTCTACTAAATCCAGGCGATCGTAAATTAACTCAAGTTCTTCAGCGGTTTTTGTTTCTAACGCGCTGAGTTCCTGGCTGAGTTCGGTTTTAATTTTTTGCAGCAGGTCTTTATCAGCTGCTGAGGCGTTTTGGGGCTGGCGATCCAGCAGTTTTTTAAGTAGTGCGGCCATTTCAAAGCGGGTCAGGGCGCGATTGCCCGCAAAGCTGCCGTCAGGGTAACCCATCACCAGACCGTATTTATGCGCTAAATCGTCTAAAGCCTGACGGGCCCAATGATCCGCTGGTACATCGGGGTAAAGCTCTTCAGGGCTCACTTGTGCCGGTAAATCAGCCGGGTTATTTTGCTGATTGGCTAAAGCCGGCAGGCTCAGTGTACTCAGACAGAAGGCGGTGAGGATTGTTTTTAAACGAGTATTGGCACAAGTAGACAAAAATATTGGCATGGTCAGAGGTCCTTATTTTCTAGCTTCGTTTTGCAGCGGGCAAGCTTAACGGGAAATAGAGTGCGGAGTCAGTTTACATCCTGAAGGGTGTAGACCAAAGCCTTGTCACGCCCCCATGAAAAGAAAGCTTCAACTTGATGGCTTAAAACATAAGCGGGATGATTAAGTTCATGGGTCAATGTAATCACCGTACTGCCTGGTTTAGCTTCTTTGGCAATTTTATGGATTAAGCGCGTCAGATAATCATCTGGAAAACAAGTTCCGGCAATATAAAAAATGGTGCCTCGGCTGAAATCACTGCTAAAAAAATCGAGGTTATAAAAATGCAGGTTGTTAAAGTCAAAGCCCTGCTCAGACAGATCTTTGCGAATCTGATTGGCGGTGGTGATAAAGTTGGCCATTACTTCTATTCCCTGGGCGCGAATCCCATAGGCCTGATTCATTAAAAAGCAGAGATGGCCCGTGCCACAGCCAGGCTCAATAAAAAAGTCATCGGGTTTAATCTCTAAACTATCTGCCACTTTTAAAAAGCTGCGCCAGGGGGTTGTGCCATAGACAAACTCATCGTGAGTGGTGAGTTTACGCTCAATCCGTTCCATTAAAGAACGATCGTGGGCGCCGTATTCGACACGGATATAGTGGCGCTCAAAGGCTTCCATAATCGGCTGTAGTTTAGGATAACGACTGAGAATTGCGGTTTTTTCACGGCGAAACAGCAGCGGCCGCAGCAGGGCCTCGGTCTTGCGGTAGCAGGAGCCAATCAAACGGTGAAGAGTGCTCATGGGCAAGCAGTATAACAGCTTGAGCCGTCAGGTTTGTAGTCTGACTAGTCTGCTTGTGAGAACTCTGAGAACTCTGAGAACTCATAAAGGATTATTCGAGTGTTCTGCCGCCACATCAGCCAAACACCCCTTTCTCTCGCTTATACTAAGGGCATGCGTGACTTTACTCTCTTCTCTCTCCGTCTTAAAACGCTTTGGATTGGACTCTGCTGCTTGAGCCTGTTAAGCGCTCCCGCCCTGGCTCAGCTTGCAACACCTTTACCAGACCTCAACTCTCCCCCAGAACCCGAGCCCCAGGCCAGTGCTGAGCCGGGTCAGCCTTTTGCAAAACCTTCCGCCCGGACTGTGCCTTTACGCCGCTTTGTCAAAACCCTGAATATTGGCGGCCGCAATTTTGAACTTGAGTTTTATGCCTCTAGTGATGAACTTGCTCAAACCAGTATGGCGAAGCTGCAAACAACTTTAAGCGCAAGCCGCAAACAGCTTGAGCAAGTCCGGCAGGTCAGTCTGGCGGCCCGTCAGGGCACGGTTTCAGTTGAAAATGATCTTTATGGCCTATTTGATAAGCTTCGCTCGTTTTGCCAGCTCAGCGCGGGGGCCTTTGACCCCACTGACCGGCCTTTACGCGAGCTCTGGGGCTTTAGCGCGGATTCTTTTGCCAATCGTGTGCCGCAAGAGTCTGAAATTCAGGCCGCCAAACAGGCCGTTAACTGTCAGCAGATTGAACTGCAAGAAGTCCCGCCCACGCTGTTTTTAGCTAACCCCCGCCTGCAGCTGAACTCAGAGCTGTTTTCAGCCGGCTGGCTGGTTGACCAGGGCGTCAGTGCCCTGCAAGATCTGCCTGCCTATATGTTGCGCAGTGGCTCTGTTGCCTATTATCACGGCACTCCGCCTGATGCTCCAGC
>CAJYHH010000055.1 GCA_913773825.1 Candidatus Sericytochromatia bacterium
GGATGTTCAAGCTGGGCCGTAATCTGGACTTCGCTTAAAAACTGCTTTTTGACGTTTTGATCCTGAGCCATGGTATCAAGAATCGTCTTCAGCGCCACTTTGCGCTGCAGATCCTGATCCTGGGCCAGATGGACATACCCCATCGCCCCTGAGCCGACCTGGCCAATCAGCTGATAATGCTCCCGCGAAGGTCGTAAAGCCTGCTTAAGCAGATTTTTAAGCTCAGGGTCCCATTTGGCATGTTCGTCTTTGTAGACTGTTCCAAACAGATCCAGGCTCGACAGGCCAATTTTATCCTGGGCATACAGCTGCTCAATACTGGCTGTGTCCATCAGCTTTTTAAAGCGCATATATTCAATAAACAAATCCAGATCATCAAGGCCCGATTGTTGGCAAAAGGCCGCATAGAGCTTGTCTAAATCCTGCGCCAGCTCAGGATTGATAAAGGGTTTGATGTCGTCCAGAATCATAAATGCATCGCTGCCGGAGCAAAATTATCGGCAGGAGAATCCAGCAATTTTTTTAAGCCGGAGCCGTCTTTGGCCATCATATAGATTTCAAAGCGGCCCGCCTGATTAGCGCTGAATATCAGACCCTGTTGAGTCCAGCTTGGGTCAGTCTCATGGTTTTTTGAGTCTGTCAGGGCTTTTAGGCCTGACCCATCAGCCTGAATCAGAAAAAGGTCCTGATTGCCCCTGCGATTTGAAACAAACGCAATTTCTTTGCCATCCGGGGACCAGGCTGGCTGTGTTTCGCTGCTGCCTGGATGAATCGCCAAGGGCTTAACACTTTTATCTGCCAGGTTAAGCAAGTAGAGATCCGCTTCACCCTGACGGGTTGAAACAAACACAATTTGTTTGCCGTCAGGCGACCAGCTCGGCTGAGAATCTTGAAAAGCGTTATGAGTCAGGCGCTGAATATGGGTGCCGTCAGCCTGCATCAAATAAAGCTGTTTATAGCCGTCCCGATCGCTGCTAAAGGCAATCTGGCTGCCGTCAGGCGACCAGCTGGGATCTTGGTCCCAGGCGTGATGCTGCGTTAATCGGGTTAGATTGGTGCCGTCAGCGTTGATCAGATACAGCTCATGATTCTGATCCCGATTAGAGGTAAACAGAATCTTTTTGCCGTCCCGGCTCCATTGGGGATCCTGATCCAGATCGATATTGCGAGTCATGTTCAGCGTTGTCTGAGTGTTAAGATCAAGAGTGTAAATTTCCCAATTATCATCAACAACAGAACTATACGCAATTTTAGGCTGATGAGAGCTGCAAGCCTGCAAAGAGAGTCCAAACAGGCTTAAAAGCAGACAGCGTGTGATTTTGCTTAGCATAAAAATCTCAAACTTATTGTACAATGGCGGCAGTTCTTTGAGTAGCTGCCGAGCGTATCGATGATCAAAAAAGGCTTCTGTTCTCTCCTGATTGCCCTGTGCGCCTGGGCTGCGCTGGCGATGCCAACCAGTATCGCCAACCAGCAAACCTACACCTTTGCCATGTTGA
>CAJYHH010000056.1 GCA_913773825.1 Candidatus Sericytochromatia bacterium
GCAGGGCTTACGCGGCGCTACACCCCTGGCGCGCCAGATTGCCCGTAATGAGCGCGATAAAGCCCGTGATCAGGTCAGTTGGGCGCGTGAAAATCGTAATCTGACGCTGGAACTAGCCGCTCTGAACCGCTTAAAGCTGGTCGCTAAACAAAACAATGTCACTGCCCGCGTCAATTTGCTTAAACAGCAAATGCAGCAGGCCACCCTCAAAGCTCCGATTAACGGCACCGTGGTACTGACTAAAGCCTGGACCAATGAAGGGCTTAAACGTGTCGCAGTAGGTGATGACGTGCAAGAAGGCAGTCCGATTATGACAATTGCTGACTTGAGCGCGGTTGTGATCAAAAGTGAGCTGGATGAAACCTTACTGCGCGAAGTTAAACCGGGCATGCCCGTCACCATTCAATTGCCCAGTCTGCGCGGCCAGCGCTTTACCGGCAAAGTCGAACATATCGGCGTCCTGGCCCATGAAGTCAGTGGCCGCCAGAATACAGCAGGTCTCAATCAGGTCTTTGATTTAGACCTGGCGCCAGATAAACAGGAAGCTGTGTTTCAGCCTGGCACCAGCGTAGATATTCAGCTGCCGCTCAGCGAACGCCGCAGTGTGCTGATGCTCCCGCGTCGGGCGATCTGGCGCGATGGGGCTCGTCATTATGTGCTGTTGCCAGACGGCAGTGAGCGCGATGTACAGCTTGGTGACGCGAATGAAACAGATGTCATTATCAGTTCTGGCTTAAGTGTGGGCGATAAAGTCCAGATTCCTGAAGCTGCCGCCAAGGCCAGCGGTGCTGGTAACGCCAATAAAGAAAAAGGCCCGCTGATCGGAGATCAAGAGTGAACTTTTGGTTTGAAAGTTTTTGGTATGCCTTAAAGAGTCTCTATCAGCACCGTTTGCGCACTTTTTTGACGATGCTGGGCGTAATTTTTGGCGTGGCGGCTGTCATTGCCATGCTCTCAATCGGCAAAGGCGCTGAACAGGAAGCGGTTGAACAGATCGCTGCGTTTGGGATTAACACCGTCAGAGTGTATGCCCGCGAACTCAAAGAAGAAGAAAAACAGCAGGCTCAGCGTACTCCTTCAGTGGGTTTGTCTTATGAAGACGCGCGCTATATTCAGCAATTGCTGCCCTATGTCGTGGCTTCAGCCCCTCAAAACCTGTTGGATAAACCGCTTTATTATCGCCAGTTAGCACCTGAATCCCAGGTAGTGGGCACCACGCCAGAATATCTGAGTATTAATAGCCTGAACATGGATCAGGGCCGCTTTTTAAGCCCTGACGATCTGGCGCTGTATCGCAAAGTCTGCGTGCTTAGCAGTGAGTTAGCAGCCCAGCTGTTTTTAAAAGAAGATCCCATTGGTCAACTCGTCACGCTTGGGGGGCAGCGCTTTGAAGTGATTGGGGTTCTGGCATCCAGAGCCCAGACTAAACAGCGTGTCCAGATTCGCTCCCGTGATCTGGCCAAAGATGTGTATATTCCCATTACCACCTCACTTGAAAAATTCAGCCTGACCAGCAGCGAAGATACGCCGCATAATCAGGTCGACTATAATGTCGTAGACGAGCTCAGTTTGCAGGTCAGTGGGCCTGAATATCTGACCCCAGCTCGTGATGCGTTAGTCGAGATATTTAAACGTCGCCACTTTAATATCCCTGACTATGAGCTGGTGGTTCCAACTGAACTACTCGAACAGAGCCAGGAAACCCAGCGCCTGTTTAACTTGGTTATGGCCTGTATCGCAGGTCTCTCACTCTTGGTTGGCGGAATCGGGATTATGAATATCATGCTTGCCAGCGTTACCGAACGCACTCGCCAAATTGGCATCCGGCGCGCGATTGGCGCTACACCTGGCGATATTCTGATTCTGTTTTTGATTGAAGCTCTGCTGATCTGCTTAATCGGTGGCGTCATGGGCATCGGTGTCGGTGTCGGCATTAGCCAGATTGTCACAGTGGCAGCAGGCTGGAAAACCATTGTCAGCCCTGAATCGATTCTGCTCTCATTTGGCGTCTCGTCAGTGGTCGGCATCTTCTTTGGGCTGTACCCCGCCTGGCGTGCTTCGCGCCTGGACCCGATTCAGGCCCTCAGGCACGAATAGCAGTATTTGCCAGCTCTACGGTTATGCCCAGGATATCCACAGGCTGGTAAAAAGAGTCAGAGATGGGTCATGGCTTGTAGCCCTTATAATTAGAGCTTCGCGGTTTAGAGGGTTGAATTAAATTTAACTCAATCTTCTAAACCGATAACTCTGTTGTCACAAACCGCAGTTTTCTGACTGCTCTAATCCCTCTAGCCCTGCTTGCGCCGATGTTCTGGAGCAACTTCTTCGCTGGGGATCATCTCATAGCTGAGATCATCGGGCTGAGCGCCGTTAATGCTTTTGTCAGCCTGGGTTGCGCCAGGAGTGGGTTTGACAGGCTGTTGATTGGCTGCTTCTGAGCGTTTATATGGGTTGGGTTGCTGAGTCATGATTTCCTCCAGATTAAAAACAAATTGCGGCTTAACAGCCGTTGCTGTCTTTGTTATAGGTCTTAAGTGAAGTTGATTTGAAGGCTTTAAGCGCAATTTTGATGCCGATTTCAGGCTTCTTTCAGCTGTTTGGCAGCTGTCTGGTACAAAAAACCAAGCAAAAATCTGGGCAAACTACGCGTATAGCCACTAGCTCCAAGCTACAAGCCACCAGCTATAATATTCCCTATGCAAGTTTCAGAAACCCGTCAAAAAATGAATCGCGTCCAGCAGTTTCGGCTGTATCTGGACAATACCCAGAGCCTTGATGATGTTTATAATCTCCTGAATCAGCTGAGCTCAGATGTGTTGGATATGTACCCGCATATTGCTTGCCGGACTCAGTGTAATAGCTGCTGCAAAGGCACTTCGATGCCTGCAATTACGCCCGCTGAATGGGCCAAAGTGCATGACTATCTTTTGCGTTTTTATACCGAAGAGCAGCGTGAAGCCCTGATTACCCGCACACGTGAAATGTACAATCCGCGTAAAGCGCTGTATTGGGGGGTTCATGACACGATTCAGCAGCCAGCCAATATGGACAAGCTTCGCTCGTTTCGCGAAGTTTTGACCCAGTTGACGGATACCCAATGTCCGATGCTGGTGAATGAAACCTGCTCGGTTTATATGTCCCGGCCGGCTAAATGCCGTGCTCACGGCGGATTTTTGTATGTCTTTGGGGAATACACCCAGCTACATGCCTGTGAATCCGAAGTCGAAAAGATGGAGATCAAGCTTAAAGAGCAGGGGTCTCGCAATGTGCTGATGCCGGTCTGGAATGATTTTGAAGCGCGTATAGTCGAAAAATTTAACGAGCCTAACGCCACTTCAACAATTTTGCCGATCTGGCTGCTGACCCATCTGCACAAAGGTGAGCTGATTGAAGACGCTGTGGCAGAACCTGACTTTGAGGCCTTCCGCGAAAAAGACATGTAGCTCAGACTGGCTTACCAGCCTGCTCTGACGCTGGTAAGCTGAAGACGTCTATTTGCGTCTGTGTGGATGCCTAAACGAAAAGAGAGCTTGTAATGACTCGAGTGCGTCTGTCTTTTTCTTTGTTGATTTCAATTGTGCTTGCCGGAGCGGTGATTGCCGCAATGGTTTATGGGCTGGTGCGCTCGTTTCAGCCGGCTTCTGGCAGCGTCGAAGCTTATCTGAGCCAGGCAAAAGAACAGCTCAAAGCCAAAGATACCGATGCCGCACTAAATAGTCTGGTTAAAGCCCGTGAGTATCAGCCCAATGATGTCAGAATTGATTTGTTAGAGGGTCAGGTTTACCGGCGTAAAAAAGACTGGAAGCAAGCCATTGTCAGCTATGAGCGCGCTTTGCAAAAAAAGCCCAACGATCCCAAATTACTCAAAACTCTCGCCCAGGGCTATATCACGCTGAAACAGCCTGCTGAAGCCGAAAAAGTCTTAAAACAAGTGATTACCATCAACCCCGATGATCCTGAGGCTCATGTTGATTTAGCGATGTTTTACATGGGCCAAAAGCAGCAGGATAAAGCGATTGCTGGACTGAACAAAGCCAAATCCCTCAATCCCAAACATCCTCAGGTTGAGCTGGGCTTTGGCACTTATTATCAGTATCTCAAGCAGAATGACAAAGCGCGTGAACACTATCTGCGCTTTGTGGGCTTAAAACCCAAAACCTCTTTGCCAACCATGATGCGCGTGGTTCAGTGGTTAAAACAAAATCCTGACCCTAAATCGGCAGCTGCTAAAAGCTTTGCTAAAAATAAAGCTGACCCTGTAACTGGTGTATCGACTCAAACAGCTGAGAAAAAATAAATCTCCAGATTTTTTAAGCTGAGAAATTTAAATTTCAAAATTTTTAACAGCTAAGTTCGTTGGATAAGAGCCAGTTATCGCGCAAAAAGCTTAAAGTCTAAGGGTTTTTCACGCAGCGCGCAGAAAGCTTGCTGCATATAGCACGTAGCCCACAATCTAGGGCTTCTCTGTGGTAACATGTGCATGCACGTCCGGTCCGTCACCGGATCCAGGACTCATCAAAACTACCGAGGTATTGTCCTAC
>CAJYHH010000057.1 GCA_913773825.1 Candidatus Sericytochromatia bacterium
TCAAATTCGTCAGGCTTTAAAGCCCCCAGGGCGCTAAGGCGCTAAGTCATTTAAGCAACGAATTCAGTGATGCCAACATACATCTGGCATCACTGAGTCTTCCTTTAATCAGATAGCTTAAGCCAGCTGCGCACATCTGTCAGCAGCTCGTCCATATGGGTAAACATGTGATTGCCTCCTGGGTACAGCTGGGTTTTGATGCCCTGAGCCCTTAAAAACTCAGCAATTCGCGGCGCGGGTAACACTTCGTCTTCAGCGTCCAGGTAGGCCCTGACATGGCTATTGGGCTGGCCTAACTGAGCCCAGCCAGCCTCACTGATTTCAAGCGCATCTAAAGCTTTGAGATCGTCAGATGTCCAGTGATAGATTTCACCCGTTTTATAATTAGTTGTTTCGCCCAGCGCGTAGGCTAAACCAGGTGAAACATCACGCACAGCAGGATTGACCAGCACGGTATTGACCGGATATTTTAAAGCTAAATTGAGGGCGTAAAAGCCGCCTAAAGACGAGCCCAAAATCAGAAAATCAGGCCCATGTAAGTGACTCACTAAATAATCTAAAAGCGCAAAAGCAGCTTGAGGATTGGGCGGCAGCGAAGGATTGATCACGCTGTCAGCGCCAAAAGCTTGACGCAGGGTGTCAGCTTTGCCGCCAAAACCAGCAGAATTAAAACCGTGAATATACAGAGCCTTCATGACCAGAAAATCTCCTTGCCCAATACTTTTTGCAGGCTGCTAATCAACTCAGCTGGTGTAAAGGGTTTGGCTAAAAAGTCTTCAACCCCCAGCTCAGCAGCTTTTTCGGCTAAATTCTCTGGTGCCTGACCACTCATCAGCACAATCGGCAGCTCATGAGTGGTGCGCATATGGCGCAATTGCTCAGCGGCTTGCAGTCCCGTAATTTCAGGCATATTGGTATCCAGTAAAATCACGTCAATCGGTGATGTCATTGCAATCCGCAAACCCTCACGAGCGCTGGATGCTGTTTCAACTTTTAAAATAGAGTCTTCGAGAATATCGCTGATCAGATGAAAAATGACGGGCTCATCATCAATAATCAGCACGGTTTTGGTTTTAACCCGAATCGGTTCCATTGGCTTGCCAGCGCTAGAAGACGCTGGCAAGCTGCTTTGCTGTAGGCCTGTCATCAGCTCCACACCCATTAACTGACTAATCCGCTCAATCAGATACAGGGGTTTAAAAGGCTTAAGAATATATCCCACCGCATTAAATTGTTTAGCTGATGAGACAGACTCAATCCGGTCATCGCCTGTCACCATCATTACGGGAACATGGCGGGTAGACTGCATATTTCGCAGCTGTTTAATCAGATCCAGACCGCTGACTTCGGGCATATGAATGTCCAGCAAAATCAGGTCAGGCGGATGGGTCATGGCCAGACGTAAACCTTCTCGATAATCAGTCGTGGCCGTAACCTGACAAAACGTTGACTCCAGAATCTCCTGAACCATATGACAGAAGACCGGATCATCGTCAATCATCAGTACGCGTTTGCTCTCCAAGCTGGCTCCTCCGCATCCGGGGTGGTGGTATGATGCATGCGTCGTGGGACATGGTCGGCCATGCGCCAATCGCTGTTTATTTAAATTGTAACCCGACCCCCAGACCGCTCCAAGTTAACTGAACAAGTTAAGCAAACTCAACGAAGCCATCAGAGAGGACAATTCTTATGAGTGAAACCCGCATTGAACGTGATTCCCTTGGTGAAGTAACGGTTCCCGCCGATCGTTATTATGGCGCCCAGACCCAACGCTCGGTTGAAAACTTCCGCATCAGCGGTGAGCGCTTTACCCGCCCGATGATTCGAGCTTTTGGTATTGTCAAACGCGCGGCGGCTACAGTTAATGCTGATCTCGGCGTCATGGACAAAGAAAAAGCAACTCTGATCGCCCAGGTTGCTGATGAAGTCATTGAAGGCAAACTCGACGATCATTTTCCCTTGGTTGTCTGGCAGACCGGCAGCGGCACCCAGACCAATATGAACGCCAACGAAGTCATTTCAAACCGCGCAATTGAAATTGCCGGGGGTGAAATGGGCTCAAAAACCCCCATTCATCCCAATGATGATGTCAACCGTTCTCAATCTTCTAACGACACCTTCCCGACGGCGATGCATATTGCCGCCGCTGAAGAAGTTGTTAATAATCTCATTCCGGCTGTTATGGACCTGCAGCTGACTTTAGCAGGCAAAGCGGCTGACTTTGCAGACATCGTCAAAATTGGCCGCACTCATCTGCAAGACGCGACACCTCTGACTCTGGGCCAGGAATTTTCAGGCTATGCTTATCAGCTGGAGTCTTTTGTCAATGGCCTTAAAGCTGTTCTGCCCCAGGTTTATGAACTGGCTCTTGGCGGTACCGCTGTGGGTACCGGCTTAAATGCCCCCAAAGGTTACAGCGTGGCTGTAGCTGCTGAAATTGCCAAACTGACTCAATTACCCTTTGTCAGCTCACCCAATAAATTTGCCGGCTTAGCCTGTCATGATCCGCTGGTTCTGCTTAGTGGCGCGCTCAAATCAGGCGCCACGGCCCTGATGAAAATCGCCAACGACATTCGCTGGCTTGCAAGCGGCCCCCGCTGCGGCATCGGCGAAATTTCAATTCCTGAAAACGAGCCTGGCTCTTCAATTATGCCGGGTAAAGTCAACCCGACTCAGTGTGAAGCCATGACCATGCTCTGCGCTCAGGTAATCGGCAATGACGTCGCAGTGGCCATTGGCGGCGCTTCTGGCAACTTTGAACTAAATGTCTTTAAGCCTGTGATCATTCATAATGTGCTGCAGTCGATTCGTCTGCTGGCTGATGGCTGCCGGGCCTTTAATGAAAAATGCGCGGTTGGCATCGAAGCTGAGGAAACCCGTATTGCTGAGCTGCTGGATAAATCCCTGATGCTGGTTACGGCACTGGCTCCGCATATTGGCTATGACAAAGCGTCTAAAATTGCGCTTAAAGCGCATCACGAAGGCAAAACCCTTAAAGAAACCGCGCTTGAACTTGGCCATGTCACCGAAGAAGAATTCCATAAATACGTCCAGCCGCGCAAAATGCTGGGCAACCACGAATAATCAGAGGAACACATTATGCATAATCTTGAGCGTTCCGCCTCGCTGTTTGCGCAGGCTCAGACTCTGATTCCTGGCGGCGTCAACAGCCCGGCCCGCGCATTTAAATCAGTTGGCGG
>CAJYHH010000058.1 GCA_913773825.1 Candidatus Sericytochromatia bacterium
CGGGTTGCAGCCGTGTACTTCTTCACGAAGTCGCCGAGGTCAGCTGCGTCACGGTTGTAGAAAGTCTGGGTCTGGCTGCGAGCGGCGTTGATCGCTGCTTTTTCAGTCGGCAGACTGGCCTGCAGAACACCAGCGTATTCGTTCAGAGCGGGAACCAGCGTGTTGACAACTTTATTGACGTCAACAGCAGCCTGGGTAACCGGTGAACCGGACTGGGTGCCGCCGGGCTGGTAAGACTTCACATAGAGGTCAACCATGGCAGTTGCCAGCTGGGGAGGAGTCAGGTCGGGGTTCTGAGCCAGAGCGCCGACGTACTCATGATAAGCCTGGCCGTCGCCGGGCTCGAGGTCTTCAGAAGCAACCAGGATGTTGGCGCCGCCTTTGGCCTGGTATGCAATTTCAACGTGCTGCATTAAGCAGGCGTCAAAGTTCATGATGTCGAAAGGACGCTTCAGGTTCTTGGTGCCAGCCGCCAGGATGTTGGTGATATCGCTGGTGTGCATTTCAGTGCCGCTATCGTCAGAAGCAAATGCACGTGAGCTTGCGCCACGAGCTTTCTGGCCAGTCATACCGCCGCCGATGACGTTGTCAAAGAAAGAGCCGCCGCCGAGATCGCCAGTGGGGCTGTTGCGGAAGATGCCGCTGCCATGATTCCAGACAACGTACATGTTTTTCTGAGATGCAAAGTTAGCGGTGCCCCAGTCAAGGAACTTAGCTGCCAGCTGGGCATCACCTGAGTCGATTTCTTTAGAAGCGGGAATGATCACGCCTTTGTCATCGATGACTTCAGAGATGATGTTGCTGTTGACAGGACCGGGCTCAGGTTTGATGCGCAGGATTTTAGAGTCGCCTTTGGGCAGACCGTCAAACAGAACGATGATGTCGAGCGCTTCAGCAGCGGCAGGATTGCGGCCCAGGCCGGCTTCCATTTCGTTGATGTCATCCAGACCAGCGCGATAGAGATTGTTGTCAGCAGCCAGATGAACAAAGATGGTCCATTTTTTACCATTGCGCACAGCACGAGCGCCATTGTTTAAAGAACCTACAGCGTTACCGGTGCGAACGCCGCCCATGTTGTTAACGGGAACATTGGGGCCACAGGCGGTCATGCCGGCCATCATGGCGGCAGCAGCAGCCAGAAGGGTCGACTTTTTGAGCGTATCTTTCATGGAAACCTACCCTGAACTTGTGTTGATGTGTTCTTGACTTGATTTTAAATTGAATTTAACAATCTAGCTTTCTACTGCATCGGCTGATGCAAGATAAAAGTGACGTTAAGAATTGTTAAATGTTGCTTAAACTCATTTTTGCCAATGTTATAGCTTAACGTCAAAATGCCTGCTAGTCAAGGTTTGCGGGCGTTTTGGAAATGAGCTTTGAGAAAGTTTTTGAATGATTTTGACAGCTAAACTCACGCTGGTTTAGCGGCGACCCAGCACTTCAATTTCAGCGAGACCCGGAACAGCTTCGCCGCGACTGCGAGTCACAGTCAAACGTAGCGAACTTGCCGCGTCAACGGGCTTTTTTAAAACCAGATTGACATCTTGCATATCTGCCGGGATCTTAACGGTTTCATTTAAAAGCACACCCTGATTACTGGTAATTAGCAGACTGACTTCTTCAATTTGCAGACCTTGATTGCGTTCGCGATCTCCGCGCAGATTAACGCTTAAGACTCCAACCGGTTGCGCAAAACTGAGTTCAACGGTTGGCAATTTGCCGCGTGAGGGTAAGTCCCCATCTGATAAAAACCAGGAGGTCGTCAATTTGCCATCAAGCAGACGGGTTTTATCATAAGTTGGATTGAGAGTACTGCTGACATTGAGCTGAACACCTGCTTGGCGGGCGAGATTCCAGTCTACTGAAACAGGGGTTGGATCTCCAGATCTGACCACTTCAAGATTGGTCTGGGGTACAGCTGTGATCGTTGCCTGAGGGTTACTGTTGGCCCCTGAGCTGGGCACAACCTGAGGAGTGGGAGAAGCTGAGGGTGAGGCAGATGGATTGGGCTTTAAAATAGTGCCCACAGAGTTAATCAGGTCAAGCGCTTCACAGGCGCTTAATAAGCTAACGGTTAAAACAGACAGACAAACGCTTACGCCAAGTTTTGACAGGTGACTCACGGGGTTACACAACTTTTCCTTGCTTAGTTTCGAGTTTATTATATCGGCTTCGGCTAAAACTTAGATAGCAAATAGCACGGGCAGTTTAGCTTGAGTGCTGTAAAAGCTGCCAAACAGCTCAAAGCTCACAGCCAGAAGCATTTGAGGCTGTTATAATTTGCGCATGCGCAATATTGCCTTACAGCTTGTTTATCAAGGAACCCATTTTCGAGGTTATCAGGTACAGCCTGGTGAGCGTACGGTTCAGAGTTGTCTGGCCGACGCTTTAGAGACTCTGCTCAAACATCAGCCTCAGTTGATCTGTGCGGGTCGTACAGATGCCGGCGTTCACGCTTATGCTCAGTTGGTTAATTTTCAGACTGAACATCGTTTGCCAATTGAGCGCTTTACACCAGCGATTAACCATTTATTGCCGCCAGATGTGCGAGTCGTAAATGCTTGGGAAGTCAGTGCTGACTTTAACTCTCGCTTTAACGCACAAGCCCGACATTATCGCTATATTTTGTCATCGGCTCAATTCACCCTACAGGTCACACATCCCATGATGCGTGAGCAAATTTGGCACACGGGCTACTCGCTGGACTTTAAACTTCTTGAGCAGATCTGGACCAGCTTACAGGGCGAACATGACTTTAGAGCTTTTTGCGCTCAGGGCTCGTATCGACAGAACTATCGAATTCCGATTTACTGGACGCGCTGCTGGCAGCATTCCGGCCTGATTGTGCTTGAGATTATGGGGCAGAGTTTTTTATACAATATGGTGCGCACCTTAGTGGGCACGGCTGTTGACATTGCTCGGGGGCATCTTGAGCCTTTGCGGATTGCTCAGGCTTTACAGACCGGTGAGCGCAAATTAGTCGGCCTTACAGCGCCGCCCCAGGGTCTGTATCTCTTTAACGTGGTTTACCCACCTGAGTACCGCATTGAGTTAATAAATCAACATATTCATGCCTGGCCTGTGCCCATTTCAGCTTCTGCTTTGGCTTTTAAAGGCTAACATTATGCCTTTTAGTGCGCCTGAAGGTAAATGGCTAACTTTAAATCTCCTGAGCCGACTGGATCGGCATTTTCAATTTCAGCAGGTTTTAGATGTGGGCGCTGGAGCCGGAGGTTATAGTCAGCTCCTTCGAGATCGTCTCAGTCCCAAAATCTGGACCGCATTAGAGATCTGGGAACCTTACCTTGAACGCTTTAAGCTAGCGGAGTTGTATAACCGGTTAATAGTTGCTGATGTACGTAACTGGGCACCAGATCAGGATTATGATCTGGTCTTGATGGGTGATGTGCTTGAGCATATGCAAAAAGCAGAGGCTCAAGAATGTGTGATTAAACTGCTGCAGCATACTCAACTGTTGTTGATTTCGATTCCGATTATTGAGATGCCTCAAGATGAAGTAGACGGTAATCCTTATGAAAAGCATGTGAAAGAAGACTGGTCACATGACGAGGTTTTGGCGAGTTTTTCGAATATCTCGTTAGCCTTTATTGGGGAATCTTTAGGGGTTTATTTGCTATCCTCTAACCAAGGCGTACATGAGGTGGTACAATTCTTGATTGCGGATTTACCCTCGGAATTCTTCAGAATTTGAGTCCAAGTTAAACCTTCTAAGTCATTGATTCTCGTAGTGATTTTCTCTCCGACTTAAGTTTTGCTTAACCGCAGCTTCAGCTAATGCTAGCCATATTTCAAAATCCTGTGCTAAGATGTGCTGAAGGCTTTTTTTGAATTTTTTATCAGGTTTTAGGTGATCTAACAATGTATGCAATCATTCAAAGTGGTGGAAAACAGTACAAGGCAGAACAAGGCCGCTGGTTAGATCTGGAACTGCTCCACGCTGAAGAAGGCGCCACCGTGAATTTTCCGGTAATAATGGTCGTCGATGGTGACAAGACCGTCGTTGGCGCTCCCAATGTGGAATCCGCCTCAGTAACAGGCAAGGTTCTCAGAGAAGAAGTAAAAGGCAAGAAGCTGATTTCCTTCAAGTATCGCCCCAAAAAGGGCTATACCCGCAAAGTCGGGCACCGTCAGCGGTATTCCCGCGTCATGATTGAAGCGATTAGTCTGGGATAAGGAGACACTCTCAAAATGGCTCATAAAAAAGGTCAAGGCTCAACCAAAAACGGCCGCGACAGCAACCCTAAATATCTTGGTGTTAAGCGCTATGATGGCGAAGTCGTCACAGCCGGCAGCATCATCGTTCGTCAGCGTGGTTCACACTTCCACACGGGTACAAACGTCGGCATGGGCCGCGATTTTACCCTCTTTGCTCTGACTGACGGAACAGTTAAATTCGAACGTCGGGGACGTCGTGACCGTAAAGTCAGCGTTCACCCCGTCGGCTAGAAAGGAATACAACCATGAGTCAGCAACTTCTTAGAGAAGTGACCCAGTCTTATATGAAAAGCGACATCCCGGCCATGAGCTCGGGTGATACCGTAGCTGTTCATGCCAAGATCGTTGAAGGCGGCAAAGAGCGCGTTCAGATCTTTGAAGGTGTCGTGATCAAGCTCCAGGGCGCCGGCATCAGCAAAACCGTAACCGTTCGCAAAATTTTCCAGGGTGTAGGCGTTGAGCGTACTTTCCTGGTTAACTCGCCTCGTGTTGCCAAGTTCGTTGTGAAGCGCAAAGGTGCAGTCCGTCGCGCTCGTATCTACTACTTCCGCGATCGTCGTGGCAAATCCGCGCGTATCAAAGAAGTCGTCCAGAACCAGAACAAAGGTTAACGGACCATTATCAAGCGAATCAAAGCGCGTTTTTCCCGTTCTCGTCCGCCTGGTCGCGTTGCGCGCCAGCGGCAGGAACGTCGACGGGAAAAACTCGTTTTTGCGCTGTTTGCGATTCTTTCAGTCGTAGCGCATATCTTTATCTTGATCGGCTTTGCGTCTAACGCAAAAGTGAAGCCGCGCCAAGGCCAGAGTGAATCTCAGGCCGCTATTAGCGTGCAAGCCGTCACGATTCCCACTCCGCCTCCGGCGAGTCCTGAAAACACATTTACTCCGCCGCCTACGGTCAATCAAGAGCCCCCCAAGCCCATTCCTCAACCTGACCCTGTGGCCCCACGTCCGATTTCGACGCCGATTCCGCGTAATACACCGATTCCAACGCCCACTCCTCAGGCTTCAACTCCTGCTATGACGCCAAGGGCAACACCTACGCCCAATCCTCTGGCTTCGTCACGCCCAACGCCTAATCCGGCGATGTCTGCCGTGCCAACCCCGCCACCTTCTCTCACGCCAGAGCAGCAAAAACAAGTGCGTGAGCAAATTGCTAAATCATCTTTAATTGACGTGATGAAAAAGCAGGGGCTTGAAGTTGATGAAAACTATGTCCCCCCTAATGGCACGACTTATGAAGAAATGCTCAAATTGCTTAGCCCTGAAGAACAGGCCAAGCTGGATGCTGCTGTTGCGGCTTATAACAAGAGCGTCTTTGATAAATTTAATCCGACTCTTGTGGCAACCCCCAATCCCAATGCCACACCGGACCCCAATGCCTCAGCCAATTCAAATAACCCAGGCGATCCCAATGGTGATCCAAACGGGACGGGTTCTGGAATCTTTAATAATTCCGATCCAAATCGCGAGATCAATAATATTGATCGCAAAGTAAATGAATTTGATCCGGCACTGGTTGATCCCAGTAGTAATCCGTTTGGTAAACCCAATCTGAACTCTAACGGCATTGATAATAATGTGCCTTTTTCAGGTAATCCGCTTGATGATTCTGAGCGAGAGCTTGAGCGTGGTATTGATGTTCCGACATCTTTGTCTAATCCTCGTCCTTCGCCAACACCTATTCCTTTACCGGATTTTCGTGCTACAGCAACGGGCTGGACATTCCCCTATGATGGCCGCAGTTTTGCAGTAACGATTCCAGATGGCATTGAAGAAGGGCAATCAATCCTGATCAATAGCTTGGTCAAAACTCGGCCGCGTGATACTAGCAAATCTTTTGAGCTGATCTGGAAGCTGCAGTGGGAAAGTAATACAAACCTACTGATTAAAGCCGTTATTGATGAGTACGAAATCCGTAAAAAAAACGGACTCTAAAGAACTTAAACGTCTAAAAGCCGTTAGTGAACTTCACTAACGGCTTTTGTGCTGAAATAGCTTGTGAGCCTAATTAAATTTGGTGTTGAGGTAGACACCCACAGCTGTGTTGGCTGTGCTGCTGGTACTACCGGAGTGTAAGGGTTGATTGACATTAATTAACCCCAATTACCGTATCATGATTGGCTTTGACTTCTGTGCCCAGTCTTAAGGTGCGCTGTGGGTCGCCAGACTCAGCTTGGGCTGATTGTAAATAGCTGACGCCAAAGGTTGCGACACTGCCTGCTGATAGCGCTGTGCCGACTTCAACACGCGGTTTGCCAAAAGCGGTATCAACTGCCAGGCGGGTGCTGACACTTTCGCTTTTAACGGCGACACCGGCATAGACACCTGGTTTAATCGCGCCTTCTTCAGTGGGGTTGCTCAGCAATTTGTCTGTATCAACAGCAGAGGCCATGCCGACTTGAAATTGCAGCATCTCGTCAGCCTGCAGGACAGCGCCTGTGCGGATAACCTGCTCACCTGAGGTTTTGCCAATGTTTTGAATTTTGTTTTTGAGTTCCTGGGCAGGATCAGCTGCTTTGCCAGATGTGATTAATTCAGGCGCTGCGGCTTCTGTTCCCACTTCTAGCTGGACTGTGTTGTTGCCCAGCACTGTAAAATTGCTCTGGCGTGTGGTCATACGCTCCACTAAAAACTCAGATGCGGCTTTTGATTCAGCACTAAAAAGTTCAAGTTCTTTGGGGGGAGCGTTTTCGCTTTTACGGCCGCTGAGTTTGACTCCATCAGGTGAGGAGCCCACGGGCTGAGTTTGTGGACTTTCAGCTTTAGTCTCAGGCTTGGCTTCAGCCTGTGGCTCGCGAAAGTGCATCTGATAAGCAGGTTGTTGGGTTTTGATTCTAAATTCGCCCATAGCTAAATTGTACCGAATCCTGGCTAAATCTTGCCTGTTCGGCCTGCTTGACAGCTTGATTGAATTGAAAATATACTTTGAATAAATAAATGACTGATAGTCAGTGATTGATTTTGGCTTTTACTAAATCAGCAGAATAAATCAGTACAAAGGAGCTCTGGGGTGGGTGTAGCAGAGCGCAAACAGCGCGAAAAAGAAAAGCGACGTAACGAAATTCTCGATGCTGCTGAAGATTTGTTTTTTAGCCAAGGGCTCCAGCAGACCACAATGGACGATCTGGCAACACGAACAGAGCTCAGTAAAGGCACACTTTATCTTTATTTTCGCAGTAAAGACGAAGTCTACCTGGCAATTAATGTCAGAGCAAAACGCCTGATGCGTGATCAGATGGAAAAAGCTGCACGAGTAAAAGGTACAGGCCGTGAACAGGTCTTAGCCCTTGGGCGGGCTTATTTGGGCTTTAGTCTGGAATACCCTGATTATGCTCAGGTGATGCAGAACTGTATGATGAGCGAAGGGGAATTACTTGAAGAAAACACCTATGCCCGTGAAGCGCATGAACAGGGTGAGCGGGCGCTGATGTTTTTGTTTGATGCGCTTAAACAAGGGCAGAGTGATGGCAGTATTAAATCTGAGCTGGATGTGCTTAAAACTGGGCTGCTGCTCTGGGCCCAGATGACAGGTGCGCTGCAAGTTCTGGCTGCCAAAGGATCTTATCTCAGCACGGGCTTTCAGATCACGGAACAGGAGCTGACAGAATACATTTTTTTACTGATTGAGGTCTTACTCAGGCCTTAAATAAAATAAGCAGCCTGACTCAGGCTGTGTTTTTTTGTCATTATACTGACTACTAGTCAGAAAATAGATTTAATTTAAACGGAGGCTAAAGATGAAAGCATTTGTAACAGGAAGTACGGGACTTTTAGGGAATAATCTGGTGCGTGAATTACTGAATCAGGGTCATGAAGTAAAGGCTTTGGTGCGCTCACGAGCTAAAGCTCGGCAGCTGTTTGGAGATTTACCGATTGAATATGTTGAAGGGGATATGGAAAATGTCTCTGGCTTTGCCACGGCTTTAGCAGGCTGTGAAGTGGTGTTTCATACGGCTGCCTATTTTCGAGAATATTATGCCCCTGGCGATCATTGGCAGATTTTAGAGAAAATCAATATTCAGGGCTCACTCGATTTAATTCGCGCAGCGATGAAACAAGGCGTCACGCGTTTTATTCACACCAGTTCTTCAGGCGTGATTAACGGCGAGATCGGCGATGAAAGCAGCGGCCCTAATCCTTATGCTGAGCGCAATCTCTATTTTAAAAGTAAGGTTGTGGGGGACCAAAAAATTCAGGAGCTGGTCAAAAATGAGCAGGCGCCCGTGATCACAATTTTACCGGGCTGGATGATGGGGCCGGGGGATCTTGCGCCAACAGCAAGCGGCCAGCTCGTTTTAGACTTTTTACATAGCCAGATACCAGGC
>CAJYHH010000059.1 GCA_913773825.1 Candidatus Sericytochromatia bacterium
GTATCGCCTTTAATACCCTGCCAGAAGCCCAGGAGTTTACCGCCGAATTGACCCGACTGGCTGGATTGGCGATTGATCTCAAGACCAAAGACATGAGCGCAGAGGCCGTGCAGCAAACCGAAGCGGCCTTGTCGGCCTCCTGGGCAAAAATTGAGAGAATTTACGAGAAAAACAAATACTCGGCCACCTTTGTCGAAGGAAAAGTGGAAGTTGCAGCCACAGGCACCAGGGGCGGCGCTGAAGGCAAAGCCACCCTCAAAGGCGGAAGCGTCTGGGGCACCTATGCTGACGGCAGTGAAATTAAAGACAGCCAGTACAGTGGGGCTGTGTCTGTTAATGGCTATGGGGTGCAGGTGACCCATGAAAGCTCAGTGGTGCAGAAGCAGCCGCCAGGTGGAGCAACTGTCGGGGATTCTCACCGCACGCTGGTCGAATTAAAAATTCCTTTGCGCGTGGTCAAAGATATTCACAGAAATGGCATCAAAGGCATGCCTGACGCCATGAAGGAGGCCGTTGCCTCAGCCCTCAAGGCCGCCAACCCGGCGATGGCCAAAATGCAAACAACGGAGATCTTTAGCATTCTTGGCGATGCGTTTGCCAGCGACAAAAAGGGACTCTCTAAACTGATCGCGCTGGGTGAAACCTTTAAATCGCCTTCGGCAGGCTCAACGACCAGTAAAGAACTCAACTTCACCTTTGGGGTTGCCTATGGGCAGTACAGCAGCGGTGAGAAATTTATCGCCGCCGAAATCAATGTCGAAGCCTCGGTTGACAAGCGCAAGGATATTGGCTCAGGCGCCACTTTTATGCGCCTTGAGGGCGGTGCCAGCATTCGTTTGGGCGTGATTCTCGGTGAATTCAAATGGCAGGGAGATACGCCGCCTAAGGCCGCAGGCCCGAGCTCCAACTAACGGCTTTCGGTTCTCATGTAAGCGCAAAACCGTGTGCCCAGAGGGCCTGATGCGTGCCCTGAGCCAAAAAATGCAAGAAGATGAAATCAAAGAGAGCGTCAAACAATGATGAAACCCCTGACTGTATCAGAACCCGGTTCTCTTTCCCAGCCTGCCATCCAGGAAGACTATCTCCTAGAAGGGCGGATCGAAACCTTTTTTGAACAACAGCCCCTGCACTTTGATCGGGTGCGTTTGGCCATCAGTGAAGCACAAGGGACCAGGCAAATTCTGCTTGAGGTGCGTTTTGCCCTGCCGTCACAGGCCTTGGCCTTGCAGCATGACTTCCCGGACTTTGCTGCAGCCCAGGACGGCGTAAGCAGCTATGCCTTTGTCATGAAAGCAGACAAGCTTCAGCACTACAAGCCGGCCTTTGACCAGGCTCTGTTGCTGGATGACTGGCTCGAAACAGACCAGGGCGCGATTCTCAGGCTGGAAAACTATCGCTGTATCGGCAGAGGAACCCTATAAAGCCTGATGCCTGCAGTCTGCTTGACTTTCGGTATGAAACGATTCTGGCCCAGCAGCCTGGCGTCGCAAGCGGGCCA
>CAJYHH010000060.1 GCA_913773825.1 Candidatus Sericytochromatia bacterium
ATGTGTTCAGCGAACCGCGGGACCGCAATAAGCCACGCACTAAGGTGAGTTTCCGCTACGATCCGCTGGGACGTCGCATCAGTAAAACCCGCCAGCAACGGTTACAGGGCAGGCCGTCTGCCAGGGCCGTCACAACGCGCTTTGTCTGGGAAGGCTATCGTCTGCTGCAGGAGATCCACGACGACATTTCGCTGACCTACGTTTACAGTGACAGCCAGAGCTATGAGCCTCTGGCCCGTATTGATTGCGTGGAAAGCCTGGAAATATTCTGGTTTCACTGCGACGCCAACGGCACGCCGGAACTGCTGACCGACGCTGAAGACCAGAAGACCTGGGAAGGTGAGAACAGCCCATGGGGCAAGCTGCTGAGCGAGTCTAACCAGCGAATTCCGGTGGTGGAGCAGAATCTGCGTATGCAGGGCCAGTACCTGGACCGGGACTAATTTGCTTTAGCAAATTTGAACATCGCATCAGCGATGGCCCCAGAGGGGTGAGACAACGCAGGTGCCAAACTAAACCGGGCTGCACTATAATTTGTTCCGTTATTATGATCCGGACAGCGACCGGTTTACGCAGCATGACCCGATAGGGCTGGCGGGCGGTATTAACCTTTACCAGTATGCGCCAAATGCGCTGGGATGGGTGGATCCGTTGGGGTTAAAAGCCAGATGCGCACCCACTAAAGCAAATGATCATAACCAGGCTGCATTTGGCAGACAGTGGCAGGGAAGAGGGATTTATTAAGGTCGTGATTGCTGGTTAAACACCATGCTGAAAGAGGGTGACATTGTGTATGGCGGGGCTCCTGGACAGTCTGGTTTCTACTTTGATAAAGCGACGTTAGATGCGGCTGGCGGAAGTAGGCAAAAATTATGGGAAAGTTTGCAGGTGCTGCCTCACCGTGATTTTGGTTATCGGGGCCAGATTCAGGCTTATCGTGTCAAACGTGATGCAATTGCTGGAACAGGCCAAGCATTATCACAAGATGTTACCGTATTTGGTAAGGGCGAAGGAACGCAGTTTTTCTTATCCAATTATAAGTCTGTACTTGAACCAGTAGGTTTACCTTTTAAGCTAGGGATGTGATTATGAATTTTTATTGTGATAGCGGGATTTTTGAGTTAGATGAAAACTTGACGCTTTCGCCACATATGAAAAAAAAAGAAATATTAGAACAAAATGTTGTTTGGGAAGAATGGTTCCCAAAAATAGATGGTGTGGCATTCAATTATAGAACAATAATTAATGTAAAAAATA
>CAJYHH010000061.1 GCA_913773825.1 Candidatus Sericytochromatia bacterium
CCCCGATACAGGCCCGGTAAGGTGTCAGAGGTTAAATCTTCCTGGACAAAAGTTAATCCCGGTACATGTTCGGGGTCATAACCATTGGCCTCAATCCAGTCAATCAGGCCAGCCAGTAGCGTATCAAAGTCCGTTCCGCGCGCACTGACAGGTTTAAAGACTAAATTAACCGGATCATTTTCTTGAAAGGCCGTAAAATAAGCGGTTAACAGATCCTGCCAGCCACCATCACGCTCCCAGTCAAAAATGCTTAAAAACACAAAGCGATTGAGTGATTCTTCTAGCACTAAGGGCGACACATCCGGGCTGAAGTGCTGAAAATTCACGCTCAGCGGCTGATAATGCAGCTGGGTACAGCCCCGGGCCTGAAGCGGCTCTAAATGTTCAGGGTGGCTATACCAGATTGGCTGATTGAGCTGCACCGGCAAAACAGCGGGCAAAGGCCGCTCAATCAGCCAGCAGGCTGGCTGCAGCGCCAGTCCGGGTTGTTTGGGTCTGGCAATTTTTCCTGCAGCTAATGCTTCTATTTCACTTTTTAATAGCGGAAAAATCGCTTCCCAGTCGTAAGCTAAAGCAGAAACAGCCGCACGCTGACCGCGCTCAAGACAAAGCTGGGGATCGGCCTGAATCTGTTGCAGCGTCTGAGCTAAAGCATGAACATCCACTTCCGTGTAATAAGGGTAACCGCGAGACAACCCCATCCCCTGCACATCCCGACTGCCTTCAAAACGGATTCGGGTCGGCACCTGCCAGCTGACGTCTTCAGGACAAAACTCAGGAGCCGGGCCCGCATTAGGGATCACAACCGGCAAACCGCAGGCCATCGCTTCTAAAATCGGCATGCCAAAACCTTCACCCCGATAAGGATGAACATAAACCTGGCAGGCTCTAAACAGTTCAGCCATCTGCTCAGCGCTTAAATCGTCTTCAAGGTAGAGAATTTCAGGACTTTCTGACTGAGCCTGAATTGTCTGAATCCGGGTCTGAAAAGGATGCATGGCGTAATGACTATCGCTGCCAAAGCCTTTAATCACCAGGCAGACATCATCTGCAGCTGTAAAAGCCTGAGTATAGGCATCCAGCAGAATATCCAAGCCTTTGCGCTCCAACATGCCGCCCACAAATAAAAACTTAAACCCTTTATTTGTCATCAGCGGATAAATAGAACCATCTGGCTTTAATACATGGGTATCAACACCATTGGGGATCACTTTTAAGAGTTCAGGCCTGACACCTGAAATTTCAAAACTCTGGGCCACAAAGCGTGAAGGCACCCAGATGCGATCCAGTTGAGCATTCAGCTGAATCGTCCAGCTTTCTGGAATCACGCCAAATTCCCACGGAATAATACTGGCCCATTTACCCTCACTGGGCGGTTCATTGCGAGGCGGCCAGCGATGAGAAACATAGACATCAACCGGGCTCAGCCAGCGTTGTTCAAGGACAGCGGTTTCGGGCTTGGGCGGCAGGTCTGGCGGGCCATAGGGAATATGCCCAACTTTAAAGCCTGGCTCGTGGCTTAGGCGCAGCATCCAGCGAGCATTAATTGAAGCCAGACTGCTATGAGCATGTAAAGGCCCTTCCCAGAGCAGATGGACCTCTTTATTTGTTTTTAAATCAGGTTCTGGGTCTACCAGACTGCGCTCAAGCGCTAAAAAGCGCTCAAGCTCCTGAGCTTGTGTCAGATGACGCCGACATAAATCCTGATAACGCTGGCAGGCTGCGCGGGCCGCCTTAGGCTGAGTCCGGCCTAAAGCCGCAATCCAGGCCTGAGCCAGCTCAAGTTGCTGGGGCAGTTGCTCTAGCCAGCGCCCGGCTTTTGTAATCGCTTCTGGGTCAAGTTGTGGCCCCTGTAAATTCAACCAGAGCTTAAGACCACTCACAAAGAGCTGTTGATCAAGTAAGTTTTCTAGGGCTTGGGCGGCTTCTGCATGTCGGCCTAAACTAGCCAGACACAAAGCTTGAAGATAATCAAGCCAGCGGCGAAACGCCTGAGCACCACTCTGTTTAGGGTCTTGTGCTAACTCCAATAACAGAGCATCTTTATGCCAGCTGGCGGGCAGATAGAGCTGATTGAGATCGGGCGGGTTCTGCAACAGCCCGGTTAAGACAGTCAGGGCCTGGATCGGCTGATTGCGAACCATTAAAGCACTCAAACGCATTAAATCCCGATCAGGGCCAGCAGGCAAATGCTGTAAACGAGCATCAACAGCCGGGTGAATGTCAGCTGGATTGGTCTGAGAATAAGGACTGGTAAGCAGTCGCTGATAAAAACAGACTTCAATGGCCATGCGCTGCTCACCATGAGGCAAGTGTTCAATCAGCTGACGCAGGCGCCAAATCGCCAAAGGATGAGGCACAGCGCAGTGCTGCAGGCTTTCAAGATAAGGATCTTGTCGTCTATTTTTGCCAATATGGCCCTGATGAAACTGATCAGTCAGGTCTGCAAGCAGCTCAGGCAGTCGCCGGCCAAGCCGCAGAGCATCTAAACGCTCTGGATCAGGCCGAGGGCGCGCCCCAGGTTCAGCCTGATAACGTTTCAGCAAGTCATTTAAGTGCTGGGGATCTGTCCCCTCATAAACGAAGTAGTCTTGATCTGCATAAAACCACTGAGAAAGCTCAGCAGCAGCCTGTGAATGGCGCTCCAGCAGTAAACTGGCACCGCAGGCCAAAGCCTGAAAATGCTGGGACTGCAGCCCCTCATCACTAATGATAATCGGCACTCGCTGAAAATAATAAGGCAAGCGGCCAGGGTGAACCCGAATAAAATAATGCGGCGGCTGTTCAAGCTGCTCACACAAAGCAAGCCCAGCTGAGACATTACCCGTCAGCAAATAGCCTGAGTCAAATAATTGAACCGGTTCGGCTAAAGTTCGATGTTGAGGTCCTAATATCCAGAGGATCTCACTTACAGGCAGCTGTTGAGGTACAGCTAGACGCAGATTGTTATCCAGCGGAATCACGCCATCCAGAGCCCCCAACAAACGCTGATTTAGGCTATTGGGCACAGTATCAAGCAATTGAAAGGAACAGATGCCAATTAGAGGCACTTCGAGCTGCCAGATACCTTCTGGCAAGACTCGCGTCAGCGGCTCCAGAAGCAGCACGCCTTCTGCACCGGTTTGCTTAAGCAAAGTGTGAATGTCATCCTGACAGCTAAAAAACTGAACATCAAAAGGCAGTTCAGCCAGACTTAGCTGTAAAGCGGTATCAAGCGGATCCTGTTCACGTGGGCCAATCAGCCAGAGTGCCATCTTAGAGGTACACAACTCGACTGCGAACATCATGCTGACGCATCATATTACGAGTATCCAGAACCAGGGGGAGATATGCTCCCAATAAGTCATAGTCGACATTGCGATGTCCTGTCAGAATCAGCCCTAAGTCATAAGTTGAAAGTTGCTCTGAATTAAGTTCACAAGATTGCAGGGTCTGGGATTCAAAGCGAAAACTCGGCACATAAGGATCGTGATAATCCACCTTTGCGCCTTTATGTAATAACAAAGGAATAATCTGCTGAGCAGGAGATTCACGTTCATCGTCAACATCTGCTTTATAAGAAACCCCCAGCACAAGCACCCGCGCACCGCGTAAGGCTTTGCCTTCATCATTCAGCACATTCATTGCCAGTTGAACAACTTCGCTGGGCATCGCTGAATTAATCTGATCGGCCAAGGCCATAAAGCGGGGCTCATAGCCATGGACTCGCGCCTTCCAGATTAAATAATGGGGATCTAAAGGAATACAGTGGCCGCCAATACCAGGCCCTGGCAAAAACTTCATAAAGCCAAAGGGCTTTGTTGCGGCTGCATCAATCACTTCCCAGACATCAACGTCTAAGGTCCGGCAAATGCCAGCAAATTCATTCACTAAAGCAATGTTGACTGAGCGAAAAGTGTTTTCAAGAATCTTGGCGGTTTCAGCCACACGGGGTGAAGTCACCGGATGAACATTGGGAATCATGCTGCTATAAAGGCTACTTGCGGCCTCAGTACAAAGAGCTGTACAGCCCCCCACCACTTTTGGAATATCTTCAACGCGAAAATTGGGGTTACCTGGATCAATCCGTTCAGGTGAAAAAGCCAGTAAAAAGTCTTTACCGACTTTAAAGCCTTTTTGAGCCTCAAACAAAGGCAACAGCATTTCATCTGTTGTACCAGGATAGGTGGTGCTCTCTAAAATCACCAATTGACCAGGTTTCAGCTGACGAGCAATCGCCTCTGCTGCAGAAAGAATATAGCTCATATCAGGCTCTTTAGATTTATGCAGAGGAGTCGGCACACAGATCAAAATGACATCAGCATTCGCTAATATCCTCTCGTCTGCGCTAAAGTGCGCCCGCGAGTCAGCTGCCATGATGGCAATCGCAGCATCAGGAACGTCCTGAATATAACTTTGTCCTTGAGCTAAAGCCTGCTGTTTACGCAAATCCGGGTCAAAACCCAAAACAGAAAAACCCGCTTGATAAAAAGCATTAAGCAGGGGTAAGCCTACATAGCCTAGGCCCATTACCGCGACACAGGCTTGTTTCTGTTGAATGCGCTCAAGAGTACGTTGAAGAGGTGATTCTTTCAT
>CAJYHH010000062.1 GCA_913773825.1 Candidatus Sericytochromatia bacterium
AAAAGCCTGAAGCGAGGCTTCAAGTTCATTTTGATAGGCTAACACCATGCCGAGAGTCTGATAGGCAGATGCTGATTTGGGGTTAAGTGCGATCAGTTTTTCGGCATCCCTACGGGCTTCAGGCAGACGCTGTAACATCATCAATGTGTTAGCACGTACATCCAAAAGCTCCAGATCATTAGGGTTATATTTGAGGCCTTGAGTAAAGTCTGCTAAAGCTTCTTTGAGCGAGCCTTGTAAAAACAACAGTTTGCCTCGTTGGTAAAGCGCCTGGGTAAAATCAGGTTTACGTGAAGCTGCAGCATCAAAGTCAAGATAAGCCTCGTCCTGCTCACCTATTTCAAGCCAGGTCAGGCCCCGAGAATAATGAGCCACGACATTATTGGGCTCCACAATCAAAGCTTGATCGTAATCTGAAATGGCTTTTTTGTAGTCCTTAAGCTGACGATAAGCCGTGCCGCGGCTAATAAAGCCTTGGACAAATTTAGGATCTAGCTCTAGCGCGCGATTATAGTCTGGCAACGCGTCTTTAAAGTTGCGATGATTGGCAATGGCCAGACCGCGCATATACCAGGCCGGTGCAAATTCAGGTGCCATTTTGATTGCTTCACTAAAAAACTCAATGGCCATTTCAGGCTCACCCGCAGCGAGCATTTTTTGGCCCGTCACAATAAACGCAAGCGCCTCGTCATTCTGAGCGACCTGAAAAGTAGCTGGCTGGCTATAGGCTGGCGAGTAAAAAACTGTCTGACTCAGGATTCCAAGCGTTGTGCAGACAAGCAAAAGTGGTTTCATTTTAGTATTTTTCCAAAGCATTTTAATCCGTCCAGTATAGAATCAAAGTCTAAGTTTGACCATATTTGGCCCAGCTGTTCAGGTTATGGCCAACTCGCCACAAGTTTTGGCCCTTAGCTTGCTATAATCAGGGGATATCAGGATGGAATGAAGCCCATGACAGTTGGATCCTTTGACGCTTCCCGACAAGCTCCTCTGACTCAGCCCCGACCTGCTGCCGGCGCAGCCACCGCTCCCAAACCCTCTGAAACCGCTAAGCCCACTAGCCCCATCTCTGCGGCAGACGATCTTCAGTTTAGCTCTGCACTCAATCTGCCAGAGCCCAAACAGGCCATTACCTCTAAACTCCAGGTCAAAATTGAAGACAAAGACGGTCTGGCTAATTTTGGCCATAACGACATCAAAGCGACTATTTCTGGTGATATCAGCATTAGCCCCGAGTTTTTGCTTGAAAAACTCAGCGGCATTAAAAGCGATAGCGAAAAAAAATTCAAGCCCCCGCGTTTTGACGCTGAGCGCCAGCAGTATGTGATTGCCGGTAAAGCAATCAATAAAATTCTGGGCATTCTCGACATTGGTTTTGAAATCCGCCTCGGTGTCGTCGAGGGCAAGTTGGGCTTCCGGGTCGATTCAGGGATTAAGCGCGGTGCGATCTATGGGGACCTGACCAAAATGCTTAAAGAGCAGGGGCTGAGCACCTACGAAAAAGACGGCGTGTTATTTATCAAGCCTGAGTTTAAACAGACCATTAAACTGCCAGCTTTAGCTGATCAACCGGCCCGGATTGAAAAGCTCGGCGTGACCCCTGACAATCTGCGCTTTGAAATCGATAAAAGCGGCAAAATTAAGATCTCGCTTAAACAACTCCCGGTTGAGCTCAGCAGCCAGGCAGGGGTTCAAAACCCAACTAAAGCAGTTCCTGATACCGCCATGCTCCAGCTGGATCTGGGCTTTGATAAAGCTTTAAATCCAACCGTTAACATTCGCGATGGCCAGCTCAACGCCAGTACCACCACCGCAGAACTTGGACAATATATTGGCGAAAGTCAGGAGCTGATTGCTGAAAACCTCGGCACCGCTCTGACCGTCGGCCTGACGGGTCTAAAAGGCCAGATCAGCAAAGGTCAGCAAGGCCTGAAGCTCACGACCTCTGGCCAGGTCAACGTCAGTAATCCTGATGGCAGCGCCAAAGTCAGTGCGGGTGTCAGTGCAGATTTAAGCCAGGGCAAGCCGGTTATCAGCGCTCGTGATGCCCAGGTCAAATTGCGTGACGGCAGTAATGTCACGGCCGCCAATATTCGCTATGACGGCCGCAGTGAAGGTTTAGATCTCACGGTTCGAGATGTTGACGGCCAGGTCAAACAAGAGGGTGTTGATGTCACAGTTAGTGATCTAAGTGGTCACGTCACGCGTTCAAAAGCCGGTACGCTCAAAGCAGATGTCACAGGCAAAACCGCTGGTCATGTGGATCGTGACGGTATTCAAGCTGAATTTTCAACCAGTGGGGCCCATGCTCTGCGCATGCAGGGTAACCAGATTAGCGCTGATATTGACCAGGCTGACGTTAAAGGTCAGTATAAGCCCGAGTCTAAATCTGACTCTAAACCCGCTGGCGCTAAAGCTGACAAAGCCGAGTCGGCTAAAGATCCCAAGCAGATTAAAGTCAATGTCAAACAGGTCAGTGCTGAAGCCACTGTCAGCACGGCAGCAGCCGTGATTGAAGCCAAAGCGGGTGATGGTTCACTCCAGGCTGAAATTGGCAAACAGGTTTCAGTTAAAACCACGGCTCGCGTGCAGGTTTCGGCTCAGGGCGAAAAAGTCCAGGCCAAAGCGATGCTGCCTCAGGGCGCTGAAGTCAAAATTGACGACAAACAGGGCATTAGCGTGGGCTTAGATGATGCTCAGCTAGAAGGTAAATTTGCTAATCCTGGCAAATTAAAAGTGGATGGCAAAGTCAATGGTGATGTGGATGTCCGTCTGGCCAAAGACGGCAAAGTTCATGTGACCGCTACGGATGGCCATTTTGACGCGAACTTTGCGCTTAAAGACAAAGTCAAAGTTCACGGCAAAGGGGAATCACTGGGCTTTAGCATCGATAAAGATGAAAATATCTCGGTTGATTTACACCAAACTCAGGCCCAGACTGAAGTTAACACCGGTAAGGTTCGAGTGAAAGCCAATACTGCTGGGACGCGGGCCCAGGTCAGCGTGGTTAAGGATGATGTCAACATTCAAACTACTGGCACCAAATCAACTTTAGATTTAAACGTCAACGATGTGCTCAAAGCCAAGGGCAAATCCGGTGATGTGACGGTTAAAATCGACACTGAAGCCAATGGCGATGATGTCAGTATCAAAGCCCGTCAAATCGACATTAATGCCACGGTTCAGAACAAAAAAGGCAATCTCAAAGTCGATGTGGCTGCCAAAGCAGATGTAGATGTTCGGGTGGATCGCCAGGAAAATATCAGCGTCAGCTCAAAAGGCGCCAGCAGCAAAGTCGGCGTTCAGCTGACGTCTCCAGACGGCAAACAGGACAAAATCAAGGTGGCTGCCCAGGGCCGTGACTTTAACGTCAGAGTCAAAGACAACGACCTGATTGATATTGGCATGCAGCAGGCTAGCTTCCAGGGCAAAATCACCCCCAATAGCAAAATGGCTGTCAATGTTGGCACCACTCAGTCTGCGCCGATTTCTGTCAAAATTGACGAACGGGCTGAAACCGAAATTGACATCCGCACCCAAGCAGCAGTCAGCGGTAATTTTGAGATTAAAGATAAAATTGATGCTGGCT
>CAJYHH010000063.1 GCA_913773825.1 Candidatus Sericytochromatia bacterium
AGTCGAGACGGCTTAGGCAATCTTGAAACCGCTGCCATTTATCGTTATCAAAACCAGACCCTGCAATTATTCAGTAGCCACGGTTGTTTAAATCAAACCCTGCATGATCCAGCCATCAAGTGTCACTGCTTAAGGACCCTTGAGTCCGGCTCAGGCTCTCTGCATGTCGACACAGAGCCTGGTCTGAGTGAACAACTGTGTGAACTGCAATCCAAGCAGCTGCAAACCCTCTATCTGCCTCTGCGTCGTCAAAAAACTCCGATTGGCCTGATGGTCCTACATACCTGGTCAACATGCTGGGACGAGTCTGTGCTGGATGAAATTGCCAGCTTTTTTTCATTTCTGATTCAGCAAAGGCAACAGGCTGAACCCTACGTCCAAAACAACGTTTTACTGCAATCCATCTCGCGTATCCAGCAGTTTTTTATTCAACACCGCCATCACCGTCGCCTGTTTGATGAAGTGCTGGCTGAATTGCTTGAGCTTACTCAGAGCGAGTTTGGCTTTGTGGCTCAAGTTCTGACTGATGCAGACCAACAGCCTTATCTGAAGTTCTATACTATGAGCGACATCTCCTGGAATGATGAGACGCGCAGGCTGTTTGAAAAACATCAGCGCACTGGCATGGTGTTTCGCAAACTTGACAGTCTGTTTGGGCGCGTACTGACCAGTGGGCAGCCTTTGATCGCAAATGACCCCGCTTCTGACCCCCGAGCAGGCGGCTTGCCCCCAGGACATCCAGCCCTTGAGGCTTTTTTAGGGATTCCGATTTATTATAATCAGCGGTTGATTGCGATGGTGGGTCTGGCCAATCGGCCCGGCGGCTATGAACAGAGCTTGTTAGACTGGCTTCAACCTTTGATTGACACCTGCGCGACTTTAATTGAAGGCTTTAATTCTTATGAAACAAATAAACAAGCAAGTGTCCAGCATCAAACGATTATGGATAGCCTAGGCGAAGGCCTGCTCGTGATCGATCAAGAGAGTCAGATTCTTTTTGTCAATCCTGCAGCCAACCAGATTTTGGCTGATTTTCTGCCCCACGATCTTGTTTCAAGCCAAATGATGCCAGACTTACTCGGCCCTTTTTGCGATGAAGAGGGGCGGATATTTGGTAAGTCTCAAAGCCCGCTCCGCCAAGCTTTGTTAACGGGACAGTCTTTAGAGAGTCGCGTAATTGGCTTGGTCTATCCAGATCCAGAGCAGAAGCCGCTCTGGCTTTCAGCTCAAGCAAAACCTTTGTTTAGAGAAGGGGATTCTCAAGCCTATGCTGCAGTCGTTTCTTTTCACGATATTACCCGTGAACGAGAGCAAGTTCAGCTGATTAGAAGCAATAAAGCTAATCTTAGAGCCTTAATTAATAACACAGAAGATGCCATCTGGTCAGTTGACCACAATAAACGGCTCTGGGTCTTTAACCAAAGTTTTGAACAGCTTTGTGAGCAGATTTTTGGCAGCCAGGCCCAAACGGGTATGAGCATTGAAGAAGCGATTGTGTCTCAGGCTGTACGTCAGTTCTGGCATGAACTTTATGATCAGGCGCTGTTGGGCAAGTCCGTCATCAAAAGAATTGAAGCAAATCCCCGTCACCAGGATCTAGAGTTGATTCTCTCTGCCAGTCCGATCAAACGGGATGGTGAAATTATTGGAGCCACCATCTACGCTAAAAACGTCACCGAGCTGATGGCTACAGAACGCCAACTTTCTGAGCGCAATTCAGAATTCCGCTTGGTTTTTGAGAGCCTTCCAGACTTATATTTTCGTCTTGATGCGAACGGAATCATCCGCAGCTTTCACACAGCCAACCCCGATGAACTGAAATTAAACTCAGAAAACATTCTTAATCAGGCGCTGCAAGATATTCTCCCGCTCGACATCACGCAACGGCATCTTTATTACACAGAACTTGTTCAACAAACCCAGCAGCCTGCGACTTATGAGTTCCAGCAGTTTTACAATCACCAAGAAAAAATCTTTGAAGCCCGCTTGATCCCTTTTTTAGACAATCAGATGATTTTACTAGTACGGAATATCACTTTACGTAAACAGTCTGAACGGGCCTTAATTGAAGCAAAAGAAAGCGCAGAAGCCGCCAACGAAACAAAAAATTTATTTATGGCGAAGATGAGCCATGAACTGCGCACGCCCTTAAATGCGGTTATCGGCCTGACTCGAATGGCTTTAAAAAAAGAACTCTTGCCCGAACAAATCCGCCTTGAAGATTATCTTAAACGCGTTGAAGCCAGTGGTAAACAATTGCTGGATATTGTCAGCAATATTCTTGAGCTGGCTCAACTTGAAAGTGAAAAGCACAAAATTCCCTGTAAACCCGTTGCCCTTTTAGAGCTGATGGAACAAGTTTCGTTTCGTTTTAAAAAGCGCATTCAAGCCAAAGGCTTAACTTTTAGTCTTTTTGTCGATCCGGTAAGCGAATCTCTGAGACTCTATCCAACTGATGACCAGCGCCTCAGTCAAATCATTCATCATTTGCTTGAAAATGCAGTCAGGTTTACAGAGACAGGCCTGATTACAATGCGTTTAAAACATCAGGACGGAATATGCAGTTATATTGAAATCAGCGATACAGGCCCGGGAATTCCACTTGAAAAACAAAACTTAGTTTTTGAAGCTTTTGAACAAGTCGATAATTCTTTTACCCGCCAATATGGAGGGGCTGGGCTCGGCTTAAGCCTAAGCCGAGCCCTCTGCACAAGCTTAGGCTATCAGCTTGTGTTGAAACACTCAGGCCCTAAAGGCTCAACTTTTTCAATTC
>CAJYHH010000064.1 GCA_913773825.1 Candidatus Sericytochromatia bacterium
GTAATACCTTTCAGCATTTGTTAACAAACGACGAGCAGAACCAGGCTCTGCAGCGCATGCGTGAGCATCTCGAAGACGATGGCCGTCTGTTTATTCAGACCACCAATATCAAGTTCCATGAAAACGAACCTGATGTGCTGTATCATCGCGGCCGTGAATATAACGAATCCACCAAAGAGTGGGTCGACAGTTTTTATTCTTATCACTACTTCCAGCATGTGCAAATCCAGCAGTTTACGCTCTTTTTAGACGTCAGCGGCGAAGACGGCACCGTAAAGCGTAAACAGATTGTCTTAAACCTGCGCTGGCTCTTTCCCCCAGAGCTTGAGCGTTTATTACACGCCAATGGCTTTGAACTCGAAGGTCTATACGGTGACTTTAACCAAGGCCCCGTTACTCGCGACAGCCCCTGGATTATCGCCCAGGCTCGTAAAGCCCATTTATGATCTCAAAGGCTGAGCGCCTACGCCAAAAATCTGCGCCCAGCCTTTTGACTTGTTTAATGCTGCTGGTCAGTCTAAGTGCCTGCCAGACAAAGTCTGTACAGGTCGCAACGCTTGTTAACGGCAGCCAATTAGAATTTACGCCAGAATACACCCGTCAGCAGACTAAACAGCCCACAGACGGAGCGGTTGCGCGCACAGGCTGGCAGCCTTGGGATTTAGCGCTTGGGCCTGATGGTGATGTGTGGGTAGCTGATACCCTCCATCATCGCCTGCTTAAAATCAGCCAAACAGGCATCATCAGCCTGGCAGCAGGTGATGATCAAGCCTCACGACGCGATGGCACACCGGATCAAGCCCGTTTTCGTGAACCCCATGCTCTGACTTGGCTGGGTAAAGATCTGCTGATTGCAGACACAGGCAATCGTTTAATCAGGCGTTTAAAAAATAATCAGGTGATGACCGAAAGCGTCAGCCAGGAGCTGGAACGCCCCGTGGCGCTGGCGTCAGATAGTCAGGGACGTTATTATATTGGCGATGCCGGCACCGGCAAAATTTTGCGGGTTTATCCTTCTGGTGTAGCTGAAACAGTCATTCAGCTTGAGGCCTATCGCTTACTCAATGATTTATTAATAGATGACAAAGATCAGCTTTATTACAGCGATAGTGACGGGCTTTGGCGTTTAAACGGCAGTCAGCGCACCCGCTTATTGGCTCCAGGCAAAGATTTTAATCGAATTGGCGGTTTAGGTTTTGCTAATGGCAACATCTATTTTACCGATGTTTACCAACATCGTTTAATGCAGCTTGCAGGCACTCAAGCCAAAGCCATCAGCCTAGATCTTCCCAAAGATGATCCAGAACTGCGTTACCCGGCTTCAATTATCAGCCAGGGCAAGAGTCTGTTATTAGCTGAACTTGGGGGAGATCGAATCAGGCGTTTAGATCTAACCGCCGATTTATCCAACTCAGCTAAAGTTTCAGCGACAATTTTTGCGCGCAGCGGCACCCAGGGCTTTGGAGTCAGGCGTGATGGTCTGGATTTAAGTAATCCTCATGATCTGCTATATGATCACTTACGCAAAGAGATCATCGTCTGCGATTATTATTCCAATCGCTTATTGCGCATCAATGAACGGGGTCAAGCAACTCCCTGGCTCGATAAAGGAGAGCTGAGATTGCCAACGGGTCTGGCTCAGGACGCCAAGGGCAGAATCTATGTCAGCGATACCCATCGGATTCTTGTGATTGAGCCTGACGGCCAACATCGGGTGTTGGCTGGAGATACGTCAGGTTATCGGGATGGGCCAGCGTCTCAGGCCAGATTCTGGTTGCCCTGGGGTATGGCGGTGGGTTCAGATGGCAGTCTCTATATTGCTGATCATGGCAATCATGCCATCCGTAAAATCAGTCCCGATGGCAGTTTAGTCAGCACAGTAGCTGGACGCGGGGGCATGCCAGGCTTTGCCAATGGAGACGGTTCACAAGCTCAATTTCATTATCCCAGTGATGTGATTGTTTTACCCAATCATCAGCTGCTGGTAGCAGACAGCTGGAATCATCAGCTTAGATTAATTGACTCTAAAGGCTATGTCACAACCTATGCAGGGGGCAATGGCCCTGGGCTGCGCGATAGTCACCGCTATAAAGCTCAGTTTTATTTGCCGTCAAGCTTAGCGCGTAGCCCCTCTGGAGAGATCTTTATTGCTGATAGCTGGAATCATCGGATACGTTACCTGACCCCTGAGGGTTCGGTTCAGACTCTGGCTGGACGAGGCCGCTGGTTAAACTGGGATGGCGGAGATGACGATGGTGACGGCTTGTTTGCCAGCTTTAATCAGCCAAAAGCCCTTGTACTCGATCCAAATGGCCGACTGTTAGTTGCTGATACGGGCAATAATCGCCTGCGAACCGTGATGATAAGGTAAAGCCATGAAATATCTTTTTAAACCAGTCAGTTTAAGCACTCTGGGCTTATGCGCCTTACTCGCGTGTCAGGCACCGACTCTTAATCAGCCCGTTCAAACTCAGACACAGTCTGATTCACAAGCCAATTTAACTGGCATTAAACCCTGGGAATTAATCGTAGAAATCAAAAATAATCGTCTTGAATCACAAGTGAAAGCTGATTTTGGTGCTGAGGTTCTTGATCGCTTTGATTTAGGCAGCAGACAGTATCTGCTGTTTAGGCTCAACCCCGAAAAAACTAAAAGCCAGCTAAATCAGCTGACACAGCTCACTCAATTAAGCTTAAATAAAGCTCCTGACGATACTCGTGCAGCCGCTCAAGCAATTAAAAGTCTTTATCCTGAACTGATTCAGAGTATTGAGTTTAATGTCATCGCTGAGTTGCCTCAGGTTACAGCTCCACTTGTGTTTAATGATTTACTGTTTGGCTTAACCCCAGGCCTTGAAGGCTGGTGGCGAACCGAAACCCAGGTCGAAAGCGCTTGGCATTACAGCATTGGCACAGGCGTAACGGCAGGCTATATCGATCAGGGTTTTGTCAGACAACATCCTGAGCTAGAGCGCCGCTTAATCATTAATGGTCAGAATAATCAAACTTCTGAATATCTGGCCAAAGCGCCAAGTGACATCACCTTGCCACCGGGTGATCATGGGACGGCTTCGATGTTGGTAGGATTTGCTGAAAGAGGTAACCGTCTGCCCTCGGCTGGCGTAGCGCCAAACGCCAAAGTTGCCCCTTATGTTGCAGAAACTGTCTGGGATGTTTCACGCGCGCTGTATACGGCGTATCGCAATCAACCCGATGTGATAGGCATTAATTTTGCGTTTCCGCTGTATCCTCGCTGGCAGGCCTATAGTGAGTATCGCCAGTATCAGCTACTTAAAGACGTGTTTAGCGAAATTGCCCGCAACAATCAAATCCCGGTGGTTGTGCCTGCGCATAACTATGGAGAGCCGGTTACAGGTGGTCCGCGTGATTGGGTGCCGGTGGCCTGGGCAAATGAATATCAGAATGTCATTGGTGTCGGCGGGATTCAGGCTCAAAAGCTGGACAAAGAGCTTAAGCTTCAGGCCTGGTTTAGCCCCGATTTGCTAACCGGCATTAATGCTCGTGGCTCTAATTATGGGGAGGGGCTGATCTGGGCGCCATCTACAGGACTTGATATTGCCAACACTCGCCCCAATGGGCTGACACCTGGCAGCATGAACGGCACATCTGCGGGCTGCCCGTTTATTACGGCAGCACTGACTGTCATCCGCAGTCGCGCCCCGGAGCTTAAACCGGTCCAGTTGCGTGAGATTCTGTTGCGTACCGCCCGTCGTATACCAGCTGATCAACTCTTACAAAAAGCGGGGGCAACGGTCCCGATGATTCAGCTAGAAAGCGCAATTAAAGCAGCTTTGACAGAGGCCGGCAAAAACCCAGAAAGTTTTCGGGCTAAACGTTTTAGCGGCAGACTCAGCTTTAATGGTAAAAACCATGTGCTTGAAACAGCGAATAATCGATTTGAACTTTTACCAAGTCTGGCTGAACTAGATGGTCCCAATCCTTCAGCACTGACAGGACAGCAGGTCAACGTGATGGGCTGGAGTCAATTACCAGGCCAGCCAGCTAATACCCTGGAAGTTCTGAGTCTAAGTGCTGATTAAAAAAAATGACGAATCATCAGAGTCAGCATCAACATCGGAAAAGTATAGAGAGCAATACCCCAGACATCTATCAGCAGCGTTTTAAAACCCGTCTTTTGCATGGTCCTCACCTCATCTATGCTCAGCATGCGCTTCTTTTGAAGCAATTGACATGATCAGACAAACACGGCAGATGTGATCTTTAACACAAGCTCACATCTGTGCCGTGGAGGATAAAAGGATTTAATTGTCTGCTGTAACTTCAGTGAGTTCATCAGAGAACTCTTCGCTCAGATCATCAGCAACAAACAAGACGCTTAAGCGTTTATTAACGGCGTCTCTGTCAAAACGAGTCGGATCCAGATCGCCATAAAGGCGCTTCATTTCGTCGTAAGCGTGATGATGAGGGTCTTGTAGGGCTTCAAGCAGTTCAAAATAGCCAAAGATGCCGCCACAGTCTTCGGGTGGACAAGCCCCTTCGCCTTCTAGGCAACGAGGCAGCAGGGCAGCTTCTTCGTCAGGCAAGGGACGAATTTTTTCAACAACGATTTCATGTTCCCAGCCATCGTCAAAATCATATTCATAAATAAAACCGACTTTGGCGCGTTTAATCAGATTGCCAATTGAAACGGTTTCAGCATCAACACGACTATCACCAGACCCAAGTTCGGGATCTCCATAGATACGATCATTGATAATAAACTGGTAAAAATGTTCATTTTTCCAGCCCATCGCAACCTGAAGAATATCGTGTAGATCGCTCAGAGGAAACTGGCCCAGAACCTGTACACGACGCCAGACGGGTGGTTCACTGCCTGTGAGTTCAATTCTGAGCTGATAAGCAATTTGGCTCATTGATGAGCACCTTTCATTTGATTGCTCGCTGTGCGCTGTTTCCGTCAGCGAAGAGACTATTGAGCAAGCGCTACAGCTTTGATTAAATCTTTGATTAAATCTGCCTCAAGCTGAACGCTGTACGGCAATTATTATACTCGCTGGAAGAACAAATGCGCGACGACATCGATCACGTCCTGGTTAATGAAATCAGGCTGGATTTTTACAACCTGAAATAAATATTGCAAAATTGTTTAGTATCTGCGACGATCGGGTATAGTGCGCTTAAATGTCAGGTAAAGGAGCTCTTTTTATGGTCGCGCCTCTTGGAAGTCAGCCAATTCAACCTCAGTATACCTCCAGCATTACGCCCAGTATTCCAGCCACACAGCCTGCTGCCCCTGCCAGTCCGCTTGCAGCTCAAGAGACGGTCCAGTCACTCCCTAACCAAGGCAGTCAAAACTCAACCCATTCTCATGCCGTATCGGATTTTACCAATAGCTTGAACTTTCCCAAATTGATCAGCAAACCTGGCCAAGATAGCGCAAACTCCAGCGTTCAGGCGATTACTCAGATGCTGGAGTCTTTGACTAATCATCCGCCACAGCCTTCTTTACTCGAACCGATCGGACAAAAATTATCTGCCCTGGTGGATAAGCTGATGAGCCAGCTTGAAAAAGAGCGCCAGGATTTAGGCGTTGGCCCAGAAACATCTGAAAATGCTTCTGATACAGTGGCCCTAGCTGAAGCTGCAGGGTCTGAACCAGCTGTTGCAGATAGCCAGCCAGTTGAATCAAGTGCCGAAACACCTTCAGCAGAAGGCTCACAAGAAGCCGCTCTTGAGGCGGCTAATGAGACGGGAGACGCGAGTGAAGCTGCAGAGGCAGAAAGCGTTGAAGAAGCGGGTAACGCTGAAACAGAAGACAACGAGCCCGCTGACACTACGGCTGAAAACAGTGGCGTTGGCGTAATGGCAGGTGATGAAATGGTTCGCGGAGGCGATTATAAAACCCAGGGCGATCCCAATGCCACTATCGAGTTAAAAGCCATGTTAGAGCAGCGTTATGCCACGCTGTTTAGAGATCTGATTGGTGAAGAAGCTTATCAGCGTCTAATGGAAATGCTAAATAAATAAGGGATTCAGCTTTCTGTTTTAACGCACGCCAATCGCGGATAAACGCAAGTTGGCGACTTCCCAGTTTAAATTGACAAACAGCCGCTCAATATAATCAGCTGTGTCATCAAGGCCCTGGCCCGGAGCACGATTTAGACTCAACACCATCAAAGGCAGTGAGGCTACTTTTAGATCCGTTTCATCACGGGCTGGATACAGGCTGGCTCTGCGAGTCAGCAGATTATACTCCCAGATAATCCAGCCTTGATTTTGGCCTTGTTCAGATAAAAAGCGAGCCAGTTGACGAACCTGCTCCTGCCAGCTTTCAAGACTGATGCCTTGTTCGGTTAATAAGCGCAACGCTGTGCCTTGGGGAGCAAAGCCACGTCCGCCCAGGTTTTCTAAAAAGGCAAAAGTCAGGGCCTGCTGATTAAACAAACTCAACGCCAGGGAACGATCTGCCCCACTGGGATTGGGCCGTACCAGAATTTTATTTAAATTCACAATCGTGCGTGAGTAAAGCCGATATTGATCTTCCACCCAATTTGCTGACAGTTGCTCCAGGCGATTGCTGTTAATCGGTATCCCTTTAACAGGTAACGGCCCACCCAAACTGGGAATCGAACCCTGAACCGGAGCGGGCTGCAGCGTAATCTGAGCCTGGGCTGGCGTCTGATGCTGAGCGCTTAAAAGCACCATTACAACACTGCTTAAAAGCCGTTTAGTCATAGATGAGCCTCTTCTGAAGTAGAGTCTGGGAGCCAATAAATCTGATTTTCACGTTTGAGCCAACCATAACCAATCAGCTCACGTCGTAAGGTCGCCACGTCTTCATGATACTGAGCTATCAACTGATTAACTTCTTTTTCACTGTAACGTCGCTGTGCTTCAAAGTGTGTTACAAGCCAGCGTAAAATCACTTCGCGCTTTTTACGCGTGGCGGGAATTTTGCTGAGCTTACCATCAACTAAAAAAGTCTGAAGAACTTTGTCCTCCCAAATCGATTCTGATTGTGGCGGCTCAGGGGCTGTAACGTGATCCAGACTAAGCATTTCACGACTCAACTGATGAAGCTGTTCGTTCTGGAATTGATAAAGTCTGGCGTTTTTATCTCGTTCCATACTCACGAGTTCCGCTTCTCGTAAGCGCTGTAAGTGATGGGATACAGTAGACTCTTTTAATTGCAGCCGAGCTGCCAGCTCTTCAACCGTACAAGGCTTTTCAGCCACCATCCCCAGAATTCGCAGGCGGGTATCATCAGCTAAGACTTTAAATAAAGCCAGCATGCGGTGATATCGTTCAAGGTCCATTTCAATTCTCCTTAGATAATCATCTAATTAGACAAAAATCTAATTAGATGATTATCTAAACAGTTTTACTTATTGAGTGTCAAGAGAGACAAACAATCCAAAAACGAACAAAAGGCCCCTAAGGAGCCTTTCGCACTGATAAGTCTGCTGACAGACTAAAACTTTTTAGGTTCAGAAACGCTTAGTCAGTTAAGTTTAATAGGGGCGATTGCTGTTAATCGGTATCCCTTTAACAGGTAACGGCCCACCCAAACTGGG
>CAJYHH010000065.1 GCA_913773825.1 Candidatus Sericytochromatia bacterium
GCCAACCAGTACACCAAAACAGGTGCCCGGAATCATTTTGTAAAAAATCATCTCAAGCGGATAACCAAAGATCCCGTTGAGAATGCTCGTAAAGAGCACCAGATTGGTGACGTTATCGAGAGCCAGTCCCCAGAAGGCGTCAAGGTCGCCCATGGTGGCCCAGCGATAGCCGCCGGATTTGGAATTGACTGCTGCCATGCTTGTTCCCTTAAAATTGTTGGTTAAAGCTTTAAAGCTTAATCGTTAACCAGAGTTAACGAGATGATGGTGACGGTGAATAAAGCCGGTAAATACAGCATTGAGACGGAGCGCATTTAACAAATGCCTGCACGGTCGGTCAGGCGCCATTTTAGCATGGACAAGCCTGAGATCCCAGTGCCGCAAGGCACAAGGCAGATATCGGGCCGTAAGGCATAAGGACAGCCCGACAAAGAACTGATCCCAGCTCAAGCCAAGCTTATGCAAATTCTCATGCAAATTAAGATCTGAGTTAAGAACTCAGCGCAGCCTTAAACTGCTCGAGGCGCTGGATATTTACATCTGGACGCAGCGGCAAAAATTCCAGCTGCTGGCCAAGATGGCGCTTGATCCCTTCGGGCAATTGCTCAAGCTGTTCAGGGCTAAGGGCTTCTAGAGTCATATAGCTCAGATATGCCGCATAGCGCTGCATCAGCTCCTGGCCGCTATAGCCTTGATCTGAAGGTGAAAGATACCGAACCGCCTCTGGCGGCGGCGGACTGAGCAGGGCCTGGGCTAGCTGCAGCTGATCGGGCTGCTGACTCACCAGCAGTTGTTTAATCAGGGGAGCTCCCTGCTGAACACCTAAACCTGAACGCCATTGCTGAACCAATAAAGTCTGTTCAGTCAGATTTTGACGCTGCTGACTCAGATCAGGACGTGTCAGTAAAGTCTCTAGCAGCTCTTTACGCGCGGGCTCTTGCAGATTACCGGCGTTAAGACTTTCAAGCTGTGAAATCAAGTTTTCTGTAGAAAGGCCCTGCAAGCTGCCATGGGGCAACTGACTGATAAATTGTTGAATGCTGCCCTGACGCCCCTGGCTCTGAAGCATCTGCAGCGTGTTTTCAATCAGGCTGCTGCGAGAGGCAGGGTCTGAGTCAGTCTGATAAGCCCGCAGCAAAACAGGCATTAAAGCTGAGTCTTCTAACTCTCGAACCAGACGCGGCAGGTGCATCTGGCTCAATTGGGCTCTAAAATCCACATCCGAACTATTCATAAGCTGCTGAGCAATCCGAGCATCTTCGCTGGCGTCTGTCCCCCGATCCAGCAGAGCATTACTCAGGGCAACGCGCTCCGGAAGTGTCGCGGCCTGCTGATCGGGTGCGATGTTGTGAATTAACTGTTCTTCATAGTCTGAAATACCTGACTGACGTAGCTGACGGCGCAGTTCACCGGTCAGGTCACTTTCGCCATAAAGGGAATTAATTCCCCAGGCTGTCAGACCCACTGCTGTTGAGCCAATTAAAACTACCGGCGCAGCAGGTCCACTGATCACGGTTAAAGCCGCCAGACTGGCAACACCAGCGCCCACACCCGCAGCACGAGTGCCAATTCCAACTGGATCTTCATTGTTGAGCTCTTCAAAGAAGCCAATGCTTTCAGTGGCAATGCCTAAGCCCGTTGTCACAGCGCCCAGCATCGGGACTTTGACCGCTCCAACCGGCAGCTGGTAATTGATTTTATGCGCCAGATCAGCTGCGTTATGAAAACCCAGCAGACGTAAACCATGATGAGCCGAGCCTGCCGTATTAAGCGCAGCGGAAGTGGTACTGAGCCAGGCTTTGGGATCTGTGGGCACATCCTGATTCATCAGACCGGCTAACGAACCCACAAACGACACGCTGCCCAGCAAGCGCTCTCTGGACAATTGATGAATTAAAGTCGTCGCTGAACTGCGCAAATGAGGTGGTAATTCATCCACACGATGAATCAAAGTCTGCATCAGTTCATACGGCGATTTAGCCTGGGCGCCTGCTGCCAGCCCAGACACAGCATGGGTCAATTCATCAATCTGAGCGCTGCTGAGTTGCCCCAAACGTGAAGGCTGATTATTTGCCAGACTGATTTTAATCATGCTCTGCTGGTTTTTAAGATAGATACTTAAAGCCCGGTCAAAGCCCTCGCGGGCTTGTACGCCTTCAGGGCCAAGTGACTGCAGGCTCATCAAGGCCTGTTGTTCAAGCAGATCTGTTGTGAGTGACTCATGGGTTTGAGAGGCCAACTGAGGATCCAGCATGGCCAGTCCAGAAAGAGCATCTTGAATTTTGGCTTGAGCTTCAGCAGGCGGCAATAAACTCAGACCCGCTTTAAATTCCGGGCTGTTAATCCAGGCGGCCTGCTGCTGAGCGCGCAAAGCGGTATCGCCAAAGTTTGCTTGCATGGCTGTCTGGCGGCTGTGTTCAAAAAAAGCTTTGACTTCAGGCAACTGGCTTTGTTCAGCATAAGCCGCTTCAATCTGACTGCGACGCAGCTGGAGCAACTCCCAGGCCTGACTGTCCTGCTGCAGGCGCGGGTCTTGTAAGTTCGCCATCAGCTTTAACGTGCCCGAAAATTGCCCTAAAGCAGAATCAGAAGCGGCTTGCTCAAGTCCATTTTTAATCAGGGCGTTATAAGCCCCAACTGCTCGGTTGAGATCTTGAGGCAAAATCGGCTGTTGGGCTTGAGCGTCAGGTATAAAATGATCAACCAGCTCAAGATGGTTCAAGCTCTGGCCTTGGGCCAGCGGAGTCGCCAGATGTTGTTCAAGAGGCTTAACTAAAATAGAGCTGGATGCAGCTAGAGACTCAGCGGCTAAATGCTCTTTTAAGACGCTTGGAGGCACAATGGCAGGTGAACAAACGCCAGGCGGAAGCGCAGGGGCAGGTGTTTGGCTCAGAGAACGAAGATCCATAATTTTATTATCACACAGTCCTCTGGCAAAACTTGCTTAAAATTTCACAACAGTACCTCCCTGTGGTCTGGGCAAATCCTGTGCTACGATAGCTGCAACATTCAACTGAAAGCCGCGAAGCTTCGATGTCTCCCCTTCTTCGTTCTGGCCTGAGCGCCCTGCTCATCTCACTTAATCTGCTGACTTTAAGCGCCTGCCAACCGCAGGAACAAGCCACTGTCCATCAGGGCCAGCCGGCTGCTGATGCCCCACTTGAAATTGGCCAGCCTGGCGGTAGTCGGGTGATTAGCGTCAATGCCTTACCCAATAGCTTTAATCCTTATTTAGGCAGCGAACAGTCTTCGCTGGTCGTCAATAATCAGCTCTTTTTAGGTTTGCTGCGAATTGATGCCCAAAACGGAAAAATGGAGCCCTCTTTAGCAGCAAGCATTACGCCTGATGCCAGCAAAAAAGTCTGGACCGTTAAATTACATCCCAATCTCAAATGGTCAGATGGCCAGCCCCTGAGCGCTGATGACGTGATTTTTACTTATACCCGCATCATCGACAATCCAGGGATTGTGAATAATTACCGCGACTTTTGGGCTTATCAGGGCAAATTCCCTAAACTGACTAAAAAAGATGCTCAGACTGTGGTTTTTACCCTGAATCAGCCTTTTGCGCCTTTTGAGCATAATCTGGCGGCACCGATTTTGCCCCAGCATGTTTTTGCCAAAGCCGTTACGCCCGCTGCTGATGGCCGTGTGGCTTTTAATCAGATGTGGGGTTTAAACGCTGATGTCAAAAAAATTGTCACATCGGGCCCCTGGCAACTGGCCAAACACGAGCCCGGCGCTCGCTTAACCCTGGTACCAAATCCGCATTATCACCAGCGTGACGCCAAAGGCCAAAAGCTGCCTTATCTAAACGAGCTGATTTTTAGCGAAGCGGCTGAAAGTGATGTGGCTTTAATGCGCTTTCGCCGTGGCGATACCGACGCTTATTTGCTGCGCCCCGAAGACTACGAAATTTTAGAGCCTTTGGCTAAAGCTGAAGACTTTACGATTTATAATCTCGGGCCCACTCCCAGCCAGCTGTTTGTCAGCCTGAATCAGAGTACAGCCCGACGCGCTGATGGGACCCCACTTGTCGATCCGGTAAAGTCCAGCTGGTTTCGCAACCCGGCGTTTAGAGAAGCCCTGTCTCACGCCATTGATAAAAACGCGATGATTCACAGCATTTATAAAGGGCGCGCCAGCTCTCAGTTCTCACATTTAAGCCGCTATAATCCCTATTACGACAATAGTTTAAAAGACTATGGCTATAATCCCCAAAAAGCACATAAATTACTTTATGACGCCGGATTTCGCCAAAGCGCCAACGGTGAATTGTACGATGACAAACGCAATCGCGTCAGCTTTGATCTGACGACCAATACCGGCAATACCCAGCGTGATGCGATCTGCGCTTTACTGGCCCGTGACTGGGGTAAACTGGGAATTAAGATTAACTATCGCCCCCAGCCCTTTAATTTAGTTTCACGCCAAATCCATGAAGCCTATGACTGGGACGCTTTAGTCTTTGGGCTTGGCGGCAGCCCGATTGAGCCACATTTTAGCTCCTCGCGCTGGAAGCAGGATGGCCGCATGCATTTGTTTAATATGGGCTCTGGTTCTAGCTGGAAAGGCAAACCGACTCAGCATGAGCCCTGGGAAGCTGAGATGGAAAAGCTTTACGCGGATGCGGCAGTTAGCACGGATGAAGCAGCCCGCAAGGCTTTATATATCAAGGCCCAGCAGCTTGAGCACCAGCAATTGCCGTTTCTTTATCTGGTCAGCGAGCTGAACCTAGTCGCCGTGCGCAACACGCTTGGCAACGCCCGCCCTTCGATCTACGGCGGCAGTGGCCCCCAGCAGATCAACTGGAACGCTCAGTACCATTATTTAAAGAAGTAGGTGGTAGGGAGTAGATGGTAGATAGGGTAAAGATAAGCCCTCTTCTGCATTTCCCCCACCTACCCACTACAACCTACTCCCTACCGCTCTGGCTGACAGGGTAAAGACAAGGCCCCTTCTGCATTTTCCCCACCTACTCCCTACTCCCTACCCCCTACCACTAAAATTGACTGGACCTGTCGGTCGTGCTATATGTGATGTGAGTATTTGTGGAAAAACACCCGACTCTCACCCCCTCTGAAACTCTACTGAATTTGTTCGCATTGAAAGGATATTCCAGTGCAATCTGTTCTTACCTGGCTTCAGCTGCTGCTTTCGCTGGCGCTGATTGTAGCCATTATCATCCATCCGGCCAAAGGCATGGGTCTCGGCAGCATGGGCGCTTCTGCCCAGATTTTCGGCAGCCAAAAAGGCGCCGAAACCGGCCTCAACCGTGTCACGGCAGTCATCACCTTCCTTTGGTTCCTGACAGCTGTCTTGCTGTCGAGCAGCCTGATCAAATAATCAGGATCAGAATGCAGAATAATCTCTCTGGCGAAAGGCGATAAAAGCGCGTGATGCATGCCTCCTTCCGTTCCCGCGTCCGTAAACCCCTGGCCCTGTTGACTGCCCTGAGCTCTATAACTCTTTTTCTCAGTGGATGCCCCCAGCTGCCCGAAGATACCGCCGGCGCGACTGAAAAGCTGGACATCTCAAAAGTCAAAACATGGCCTCTGCCTGCTTCTTATGATCCCGTCATCGGTAAACCCGGCAATATGCGCGTGATTTCCAGCGTGTCACTGCCCAAGACCTTTAACGCTTATCTGGCGGCTGAAACGTCTTCAACTGACGTCACGGGCATGATGTATCTGGGTCTGGTTGCAACCAATCCCATTACCACTGAAGTTGAGCCTTCACTGGCTGAGTCCTGGACTTTAAGCCCGGATAAACGCACCTATACGTTTAAACTGCGCGAAGGTCTAAAATGGTCTGATGGTCAGCCCATCACCGCTGATGACGTTGTCTTTACTTATAAAGAGATTGTCGACAACGAAAATATTCCCAATAACTTCCGTGATGGTCTGCTGATCAACGTCGCCCCTGGCAAAGACGTCTTTCCGGAAGTTAAAAAAATCGACGATCGCCATGTCGCGTTTACCACAGCTAAACCTTTTGTGCCTTTTTTGCGCGGCCTGAGCGATCCGATTATGCCCAAACACATCTTTGAAGGCACCACCCAGCCAGACGCTGAGAAAAACGTTAAATATAACCAGATGTGGGGCGTCACCAGTGACGTAAAAAACATCGTTGTCAACGGCCCCTGGAAAATCAGCGACTTTAAAGATGGCCAGTGGGTTCAGCTTGAGCCCAACCCGCATTATTATCTTAAAGATAAACAGGGCAATAAACTGCCTTATCTGGACAAATTCATTACGATTCAGGTTCAGGATCAGAGTACTGAAATCATCAAGTTTATGGCTGATGAGACTGACTCACTTTCACTGCGTCCCGAGGACTTTGATGCGCTTGAACCCATGAAAGATCGCGGCAAGTTTGAAATTGCCAATCTGGGCCCGGCTACCGGCACGCTGTTTATTATGTTTAACCAGAGCACGGCTCTGAGTGATAAAGGCAAACCGGTTGTCAACCCGATTCGCTCCAGCTGGTTCCGCAACAAAACTTTCCGTCAGGCTTTGGCTCACGCCATTGATAAAGACGGCATGATCCAGAGTATCTACAAAGGTAAAGCTTTACCTCAGACCTCACATATCAGCCAGACCAGCCCGTTTTATAATCCCAACACACCGACTTACGGCTATGACCTGAACAAAGCCCAGCAGCTGCTTGCACAAGCTGGCTTTGTTAAAAAAGGCGATGAGCTGTATGACGCCAAAGGCAATCGCGTGGAGTTCAACATGGTCACAAACGCAGGGAACACCCTGCGTGACGCGGCCTGTGCGATTTTGCGCCGTGACTGGAGCAAATTGGGTATCAAGATTAATTATCAGCAGGTCAACTTTAATATCATGGTTCAGCAGATCGACCAGACGCTGGACTGGGAATCCATGATGATCGGCCTGACAGGCTCAGCAATTGAACCCCATTCTGGCATCAACACCTGGAAGCTTGATGGCCGCATGCATATGTTTAATATGGGCAATGCCAAAGAGTGGAAAGGCCGCCGTGGTACCAGCTACGAGCCCTGGGAACGTGAAGTCCTGGCGCTTTATGAAGCCGCTGCAATTGAGTTTGACCCTGAAAAACGCAAACAGCTCTATATGAAGTCTCAGGAAATCGTCGCGGATAACCTGCCCTTCTTGTACACGGTTAACACTCTGTCGCTGGTTGCCTTCCGCAAAAACCTTGGCAATATTTTCCCCAGTATTCACGGCGGCTCTGCGCTTAACGTGATCAACTGGAATACTGAAGCCAACTTCATTCAGGAGTAAGGGAAGCAAATGTTCAGATATATTATCAAACGCCTGATTCAGATGATTCCACTGCTCTTTATTATTTCGTTTGTGGGCTTTGGCATCATCCGTGTGGCAGAGGTCTACGCTAACGCTGACCCTCTGGCCCAGATGAAAATGAGTCCCAGCGTCACCAAAGAAACAATCCGGCGTGAAAAACTGCGTCTGGGTTATGAGCAGTTCTATAAAGACACGCCGACCATGACGGCTAATGTCTATCGCCCGGAAAAAGTCAGCGATCTCAGCAAAATTATTGAAGACGCTGTCACCGTTAAGGTCAATAACGCCAAAGAAGGCGCTGAAGCGACTCCTGAAGAGATGTCTGATCTGAGTCTGGCTCAACCCGATGAACTGACTTATTTCAGAGGCCAGGATGCCATTGTGTTCAGCCCCTCTGATCTCGATAAAGAAATTACGATTGAAACCTCTGCTGGCAATCAGACGCTTGTTCTCAAAGAGACGGTGGTCCCCATGGCCAAAGAAACCTCAATCAAAAAGATCAGCGGCCGTGTGCTTGCAGATCCGGCAACACCTGCTGCTGCAGCCAAACCGGCTGAGCCCTTTACCGAAATGCAGCTGGATCCCAGCAGCTTTACGCTGGTTCAGGGCCAGATGTATTTTCATCCTGAGATTGTGGGCAAAAAGCTGGAAATTGAATACAGCACCCCCAATCCCTTTTATATCCGTTATCTGACCTGGATCTCTAAATTTGTCATGGGCGATATGGGCGAGTCTTATACTTTTAAGTCTCCGGTCTCAAGCCTGATCATGAGCCGTCTGGGTAACACCGTGATTCTCGGTCTGGCCACGCTGGTGGTGACCTGGCTGATCGCCATTCCGCTGGGGATCTTTCTGTCAGTGCGTCAGTACTCAGTGATTGACCAGATTGCTTCTGCTATTTCTTACTTCTTTATGGGCTTCCCGGATTTCTTTCTGGCGATTTTGCTTCTGCTGGTCGCCGCAAAAACCGGTTGGTTCCCAATTGGCGAAATGAGCTCGATTAAAGCCAGCCAGGCCAGCTTCCCGATTTATGCTCTCGACGTGCTGCATCACTTAGTGCTGCCGACGATTACCCTGTCACTGATCAGC
>CAJYHH010000066.1 GCA_913773825.1 Candidatus Sericytochromatia bacterium
GACATTATTGAAACCAATAGCTTTAACGCCAATGCCGTTTCGATGGCTGATTATGATTTAGTCAGTGAATCTTATCGTCTAAATCTGGCGGCGGCCCAAGTTGCCCGGGAAGCGGCAGATGCTGTCAGCAAAGCTTCTGGCCGTTTGCGCTGGGTGGCAGGCTCAATGGGCCCTACCACCCGTACCGCTTCTCTTTCGCCTGATGTCAATGACCCGGCTGCCCGTACTGTTACTTTTGATCAGCTGGTAGCGGCATTTGCTGAACAGGCTCGCGGCTTGCTAGATGGCGGTGTGGATATTTTGCTGCCCGAAACCCATATTGATACCCTGAATATGAAAGCTGCGCTGTTTGCAATTGAGCAGGTCTTTACTGAGCGCGGTGAGCGGGTACCGGTGATTGCCTCGGTTACCATTCCTGACGTCAGCGGCCGGACGTTGTCGGGGCAAACGGTTGAGGCTTTCTGGACCTCGATTAGTCATTTTCCGCTGCTGGCAGTCAGCATTAACTGCGCTTTAGGCGCCAGCGAAATGCGACCTCATGTACAGGAATTAGCCCGCTTAGCAGACTGTAAACTTTGTTGTTTTCCTAATGCGGGTCTGCCCAATGAATTTGGCGGTTATGACGATACCCCTGCAATGATGGCGGGGCTGCTCAAAGACTTTGCTGGTGAAGGCTGGTTAAACATTGTCGGTGGCTGCTGCGGTACCACGCCGGAGCATATTGCGGCAATTGCCGAAGCGATTCAGGGGCTGGCCCCTCGTCAGACCCCTGAACGCTCAGACTTGCCGCGCTTTAGTGGTTTAGAGCCCTTGGTGGTGCGGCCTGATTCTAACTTTTTGCTGGTGGGGGAACGCACTAATATTACCGGTTCCCGCCGTTTTGCTCGTTTAATTCGCGAGCAGCGCTATGAAGAAGCGTTAGCTGTGGCCCGTGATCAGGTTGAAGGCGGAGCAAAGATTCTCGACGTCACTATGGACGAAGGTCTGATTGATTCAGTTGCCGTGATGACCACTTTTCTGAATCTGATTGCAGCTGAACCTGATATTGCCAGAATCCCCGTAATGGTTGATTCTTCGCGCTGGGAAGTTTTAGAAGCGGGTTTAAAATGTCTACAGGGCAAATCGATTGTCAATTCGATTAGTCTTAAAGACGGTGAAGAAGCCTTTTTAGCAAAAGCTCAGTTGATTCGGCGCTATGGGGCTGGTGTGGTGGTGATGGCCTTTGATGAACAGGGCCAGGCCACAGATAAAGACCATAAAGTCAGCATCTGTAAACGGGCTTTTGAGCTGCTGACTCAACGCTGTGGCTTTGCGCCTCAGGATATTATTTTTGACCCGAATATTCTCACTGTTGCAACTGGGATCGACGAGCATAATGATTATGCTCATGCCTTTATTGAAGCAGTAAGTGAAATTAAACAGCAATGCCCAGGTGCGCTGATTAGCGGTGGCGTCAGTAACGTGTCGTTCTCGTTTAGAGGCAATGACTATGTGCGTGAAGCCATGCATGCGGCTTTTCTCTATCATGCGATTCAGGCTGGTTTAGACATGGGCATTGTCAACGCTGGTCAGTTAATGCTGTATGAAGAAATCCCTGCTGAGCTGTTGACGCGCATTGAAGATGTGCTGTTTAATCGCCACCCAGACGCAACGGAGCGTCTGGTAGAGCTGGCCGAAACCTATATGGGAAATAAGCAGCAGACTCAGGCAGTTGCGGCTGCCTGGCGCAGTGACAGCATTGAAAAACGTCTGGCTTATGCTCTGCGTCAGGGTGTCTCAGAACATCTTGACGCTGATCTAGAAGAAGCACTGCAAAGCTATAAGCCGCTGGGGATTATCGAAGGTCCTTTAATGGACGGAATGAACGAGATTGGTGATTTATTTGGCGCCGGCAAAATGTTTTTGCCCCAGGTTGTCAAAAGCGCTCGCGTGATGAAGCAGGCCGTGGCTTATTTGCAACCTTTAATGGAAAATGATGCGGCGGCTGCTTCTAGCAAAGGCCGGGTTTTGATGGCTACAGTCAAAGGGGATGTTCATGACATTGGAAAAAATATCGTCGGGGTGGTGCTGGCCTGTAATCACTATGAAATTCATGATTTAGGCGTGATGGTTCCAGCCAATAAAATCCTGGCAGAAGCTAAACGTATTAATGCAGACGTGATCGGGCTAAGTGGCCTGATTACGCCTTCTCTGGATGAAATGGTGCATGTGGCGTCTGAAATGCAGCGTGAAGGCTTTAAGCTGCCCTTGTTAATTGGCGGTGCAACCACCAGCCGTAAACACACGGCTGTGCGAATTGCGCCAGCTTATGAACAAATGGTCGCCTATGTACCCGACGCTTCGCGTGCAGTCGGCACGCTGAAAGAATTACTGGATCCAGACTCGGGTTATCAGGAGCGTTTAAGTGCTGAACAGCAAGGCTTGCGCGATCGCTTTGCCGCGGATCAAAAAGCCAAAAGTCTGCTGAGTATCAAAGATGCTCGGTCCCGTGGTCCTGTTTATGACTGGCAAACAGAAAAACCTGCCCAGCCTGCTTTTACCGGTGTACGTGAAGTGGAGCTGCCGGTCAGTGAGTTGATTCCCTACATTGACTGGACGCCGTTTTTTACAGCCTGGCAGCTGCCCGGTGCTTACCCCCGGATTTTAGACGATGAGCGTGTTGGCGCGAGTGCCCGTGAGCTATTTGAACAGGCTCAGGTGATGCTGAAAAAAATTCAGACTCAAAACTGGCTGCAGCCTAAAGGACGCTATGGGTTCTTTGAAGCGAATAGTGACGGAGATGATATTGTTCTGAATTATGAAGGGGAGGCTATCCGTTTACATACCTTGCGCCAACAAGAGCCTCGTAAAGACGGCGTTCAGTATGCGTTGTCAGACTGGATTGCCCCTGCTGAAAGCGGCGTGAAAGACTATCTGGGTGCCTTTGCTGTGACATCTGGTGATGGTCTAGAAGCACCTTTAGCTGAGTTTGCCAAAAATCACGATGACTATAGCTCAATTTTGCTTAAAGCTTTGGCGGATCGGCTGGCAGAAGCGGCAGCTGAACGTCTGCATCAGATTGCCCGTGCCGATTGGGGCTACGGCATGGGTGAAGATCTGAATATTCAGGATCTGATTAAAGAGCGCTACCGCGGTATTCGCCCTGCGCCTGGTTATCCCGCTTGCCCGGATCACAGCGAAAAGCGCAGTCTGTTTCAGCTGATTCAGCCTGAAAAAATCGGCATTACTCTAACCGAACACTGCGCCATGGACCCCGCTGCGTCAGTCAGCGGCTGGTATTTTGGTCATCCTGAAAGCCGTTATTTTACAATTGGCAAAATTGGTTCTGACCAGTTGGAAGACTATGCGGCTCGCAAAAACTGGGCGGTTAGTGAAGCTGAAACCTGGCTGCGTCCCTGGCTTGTTTAGTCTGGGATTAAAACCTTTAACCCGTTAAAAGCACTTAAGGCCGTCAGAGAATTCTTCTCTGACGGCCTTAAAAATGAGTCGCTAAACCTAGCGGCCTGAGCTGCCAAAACCCTGGCTGCCGCGTTCGGTTTGCCAGTGTTCAAGGTTGGTTTCAGTGATGTCGGTGATCTTAGCGCAGAGCATAAAGACCATCTGGGCAATTTTATCACCTGCTTCAAATTTGACGTCCTGATCGCCATGGTTATAAAGCTTGATGCGTAACGGGCCGGTATAATCAGGATCTACAACTCCGGCCCCTTTTTCGATATTACTTTTGACAGACAGTCCCGATTTGGCCCAGATAAAGCAGCCAATCTGAAAATCTGTTTTTAGACTGTCAGGTGGCTCTGGAATCTGGATTCGCAGGCCTGTATCGATAAGTCCTGATCCGCGGGCTGGCAGCGTCAGGGCTTCTGGAGTGCGTAAGTCCAGGCCTAACGCCTGACCATAAGCCGTTTCAGGGGTCAGAGCATCAGGTCTGAGTTTTTGATAACGCAGTTGCATGGTTTATTCTTTCTCATCGTCTTTATTGTCAGTAAGAGGCCGCGATTGCGTGAGTTTACGCTTGTTTAAGCATGGTAGGGCTCAGTTCCAGCATCGCGATAGACGCCGCGACCTTCTGTGCCAAGATACAGGCCAAACGGAGCATACAGCAAGGCTGAAATCGGCAAACGCGTTATGCCCACACTGGTTGAACCTGAGTTATAGCTTGACCAGCCAGGAGCTGGCTTTGTGCCATCGTGGCTATAATAAACCCCTTTAGCAAGGGTGCCAATGGCGACTGCATTGGCGTTATTGGGATCAGCCGTCAGGCTGGTGATCTGATCGCCGTCAAGACCGGGGGCAATATTACTGCTCCAGACGTTTTCGACCAGATCATAAGCACGAAGTTCAGGGTTTGGACCTTCTGAAGCGGCAAAGATATAGCCCACTTCGCCATCTCGGATGCTGCTTGTCAGGCGGGCTACAGGCCGGCCTGAAAACTGATTGCCCATGTCAATCCAGTTACTGCCGCCATTTGAAGAGCGTAGCAAATGTCCGTTACCAAGCCCCATAACCAAAGTATTTGGATTGAGCAGATTGCTGGTAATGCTGTAAACCGGTGTGCTGGATTCAGAACGGTTCCAGTTACTGCTCAGACAAGCTGAACCATTGTAGCTACAGCTGGTATAAAGCCCCTGATTGTTTGAGTCTTTGACTGCTGCATAGACATTGTCATTGGCGGCATGTAAATCGACAATCTCAGCACTGGTTGGCAGATTATTGTTAAACAGCTGCCAGCTTGTATTCGACATGGCGTTAGTGAGCATATAGACTCGGCCCTTCGCTGCAGCGTAAAGAGTAGAGTTGTTTCTGTCGACTGCCAGAGCCTGAACATACATCTCGCTGTTGCTTTCATGGGGCAGATTGGCCAGATGAGTCCAGGTATTGCCGTCATAACGCCAGACGCCACCGCCTTCAACAGCTGCAAATACATATCGACCACCCGTTTCATAAGTGTCGTCGAGATAAGCTAAATCGCGAATGGTCGAAGCTTTGAGGCCTTGATTGCGCACTTCCCAGTTGAGTTTACCGCTATACACGAGTTCAGAAA
>CAJYHH010000067.1 GCA_913773825.1 Candidatus Sericytochromatia bacterium
CGTAATCGTGACTTAAATCGCTGTTATCACAGTACCGGTGATTCGCTTTATTTATATCAGCTTGGTCATTTGTCTCTGGAAGCAGGTGATTTGGCTCAGGCTCGAATGTACTTTTTGGCTGAACGTCAGTCCCTTCAACCCGGTGAACATCTACGTCTGGCCAATAACGCTTTTGAAATGGGGCGTTTAGCTCAACTGCGCGGAGAGCTCTGCCAGTCGATGTTATATATACGTGCCAGTTTGCGTTATGCTCGGCTTGCCCAGAACCAGGTGCTTGAAAAACGTTCTGTTCAGCTGTTGAATCAACTCATGCTGTTGTTAGGTGAACGGCCTCTTTAGCCGCTGTTAGTTTAAAAATTCTGTTAACAGGCCTTAAGTCTGAGCCAGTCAAAGTAGCAAGAAAAGCAGATAGAAACCAGATAGACATGAAAAAACTTTTGATTCCGACCGAGCAGTTTATTGCGCCAGTGGCGACACGTATTGAGCTGACTAAAATAAAGACTCGTTGTGAAAAATATTATGCTCAGGCTAAAGAGTACGAGCGTCTGCTGATGCAGAATAAAGAGGCTCTGTTTCAGCAGCAGGAAATGCTAAAGGCAAATGAAAGCTGGTCTTTACTGTTGATTTTTCAGTCGATGGATGCCGGTGGTAAAGATGAGGCGATCAAATATATTATGGACTGTTTTGATCCCCAAAGCTGTCTGGCGACTCAGTTTAAGCGGCCTACAGAAGAAGAACAACGCTACAGTTATCTTAAACGGGCTTTTGATGCCTTGCCTGGCAGTGGCCAGATCGGTATTTTTAATCGCTCTTATTATGAGCAGGTGGTGGGCGAACGGGTTCATCCCGAAAACCTCAATCCCAATTTGCCTGAACCCCGTCGCGATCGTGAGCTGATCTGGCAGGAGCGCTATGAAGACATTACAGCGATTGAGCGCCATTGGACCCGAAACGGGACACGCATTCTCAAGTTCTTTTTACATATCTCACCAGAAGAGCAGAAAAAGCGTCTGCTTGAGAGGATTGAAGATCCTGATCGCAGCTGGGAATTCAGCTTGGCGGACGTACGTGAACGCAAACATTTGCCAAAGTATCTGCGCTATTACGAAGAGGCGATTTTTCGCACGCATTCAGAAGATTCGCCCTGGTATATTATTCCAGCTGACGATGATAAAAATGCCAGGTTAATTATTGCGGCGATTGTGCTTGAGGCTTTTCTCAAGCTCAATCAGGACTGGCCCGTTCCTGACGAAAAAAAGCAAAAAGAGTTAGAGACTGCACGTAAGCTGCTGGCACAAGAAAGCTAGTCGCGCTTTTTCTGACTCATCGCCCATAACTGACCCTCACGAGCTGTTAAAATACCTAGCAATTCCCAAAAATAATCTCTTTTCAGGAGTCATCCATGGCTTACCGTTACGTTGTTCTGGGTGCTGGTATCCAGGGCGTGGCCATTGCTTACGACATGGCTAAATTTGGAGAGGCTGAGCAGGTTTTGCTGCTCGACGTCAACGCCGATCAGGCCGCTAAAGCGGCCAAACATATTAACGATCTACTCGGCTATAACCGCGTTCAGGCGGGGAGTGTAGATGTTCGCAATAAAGATCAGGTGATGACCTTACTGCACGGCGCACACAGCTGTCTGAGTGCGGTTCCCTATCAATTTAACGCTGATCTGGCTGAATGGGCCGTTGAAGCCGGAGTTCATTTTAATGACTTAGGTGGCAACACAGCCGTTGTGTTTAAAGAGCTTGAACTCCACGAAAAAGCTTTGGCAAAAGGGGTTTCGGTTGTGCCGGATTGCGGCGTTGCGCCAGGCCTTGCCAATACGCTTGCTGCCCACGGCATTTCGCAGTTAGATAGCTGCGAAGAAGTCCAGACTCGTTGTGGCGGTCTGCCTCAGAATCCTAAACCGCCCCTGGACTATATGCTGGTCTTTAGCGTTGGCGGTCTGACCAATGAATATTTTGGCAAAGCGGTGATTCTGCGCGACGGCAAACGGGTTGAAGTCGATACGTTTGATGAGCTCGAAACAATTCAGCTGCCTGAGCCTTTGGGTGAGTGTGAAGCCTTTACCACCTCTGGTGGAACTTCTACTACACCCTGGACTTATGAAGGCCAGGTCAAGACTTATGAGTACAAGACGATCCGGTATAAAGGCCACTTTGAAAAAATGAAGGTCATGAAAGACCTCGGTCTGCTGGAACTGGAGCCCGTGATGGTTGATGGTCAGCCTGTTGTACCGCGCCATCTCTTTCATGAAGTGGTCACACCCCGTCTGACTTTCCCTGATGAAAAAGATCTGCTGGTCCTGCGCGTAACCTGCCGTGGTACAAAAGACGGTCTACCCCGTACGCTTGAGTACACCATTGTGGATTATCAGGATGACGAAACGGGCTTTAACGCCATGTCGCGGATGACTGGTTTTCCTGCTTCGATTGTCTCAATTATGCAAGCACGTGGCGAAACCCTGCAGGGCGCAGTACCGCTTGAAAAAGCTGTACCCACTGAAGCCTTCTTAGTTGAACTGGCCAAGCGCGGTATTCATATGGATATCAAAGTCAGCTAGCTGATTCAGCTCAAGCTAAATGGCTTTAAGATTGCTTTAAAAGCGGCCTTGATAAAAGGCTGCTTTTTTATACAAATTGGGAGCTGAGTGAACACAGACAAGATCTAAATATTGAGGCTCAGGCAAATAAAATCTCCAAAAAGCTGTGTAAAAATCTCGCTTTTTAGGTTCAAATCCGACAATGGCGCTTTGTATATTAAGAACAGATTTGAGATTCAACTGTCTATCGACTGACAATCATCAAGAGTAAGACGGGAACAGCAAAAAAGGAGGATGAAATATGCAGCGCATTCTCATCGCCGTCACCTCCTGTGATCACAAGGGGAAGAGTAGCGAAAGCACAGGATATGAGCTTTCTGAAGTCAGCCATGCTTATTTGATTTTTAGAGATCAAGGCTATGAAGTGGATTTTGTCAGCCCCAAAGGGGGCAACCCACCGATCGAAAAATATACGCTTTCAGATGTCATTAACCGGGCCTTTTTAGAAGATCAAGATGCCCAAGAACGCATCAGGCATTCTTTTCGGCCTGAGCAGCTGTATGCTCATAACTATCAAGCTATTTATTTTGCGGGTGGCTTTGGCACCATGTGGGATTTTCCCGATAATGCAGCTTTACAGGATTTGGCGCGTTCAGTTTATGAGTCTGGCGGGATCGTGGGAGCGGTTTGTCATGGCCCTGCGGCTCTGGTCAATCTTCGCTTAAGTGACGGACGTTATCTGGTCACGGGTAAGGCTGTTTGTGCGTTTACAAATGCAGAAGAATCTGCCTCTGGTCATCTTAGCCTGATGCCTTTTTCGCTTGAGAGTAAGCTGCGTGAAAGGGGGGCTGTGCTGCGTAAGGGTTCACCGTTTAGTCGCCACCGGGAAGTTTCAGGCCGTTTAGTCACGGGTCAGAATCAAGCTTCAACTGAATCTGTTGCGCGGGCTATGGTTGATCTGCTTGAACAGCGTCAGCAAAAGCTGGATGACTACCCTCAGGCTTCATAAGCTGCTGATGGATGTAGTCCTAAAGCAAAACAGCCCTTGCTCTTTTTATCTGAATAAGAGCAAGGGCTGTTTGAGTTTGCTGATTAGAGCGCTAACCAGACTAATAGCTTAGGCGATGGTCACGTCCTGGCAGAGATAAACGTCCTGAATGGCGTGAAGCAGCTCGATCCCGCTTTTCATGTCGCGCTGGAAGGCTTTACGGCCTGAAATCAGGCCCATGCCGCCGGCGCGTTTGTTGATAACGGCTGTTTTGATGGCTTCAGTCAGATCTGATTCCCCAGCAGACGCGCCGCCAGAGTTGATCAGGCCGGCACGGCCCATATAGCAGTTGGCAACCTGATAACGAGTCAGATCGATCGGGTTGTCGCTGCTGAGCTTGGTGTAGACGTCTTTATGAGTTTTGCCAAATTTAATTGCGTTAAAGCCGCCGTTGTTTTCAGGCATTTTCTGCTTGATAATGTCAGCTTCGATCGTGACACCGAGGTGATTAGCCTGGCCAGTCAAGTCAGCAGCAACATGGTAGTCAACGCCATCTTTGTTAAAGCCAGAGTTGCGCAAATAGCACCACAAAATGGTGACTAAGCCCAGCTCGTGAGCGTATTTAAAGGCCTGGCTGATTTCCCAGAGCTGACGACGTGAATCTTCAGAACCAAAAGAGACAGTGGCGCCTACGGCAACTGCACCCATGTTAAAGGCCTGATCAACGTCTGCAAACAGCGTCTGGTCATGAATATTAGGGTAAGTCAGCAGCTCGTTATGATTGAGTTTGAGTACAAACGGAATTTTGTGAGCGTATTTACGTGAAACCATGCCCAGCACACCGAGTGTAGAGGCAACAGCGTTACAGCCGCCTTCTAGAGCCAGTTTGACGATGTTTTCGGGATCAAAATAAATCGGGTTGGGAGCAAAAGAAGCTGCAGCCGTGTGCTCAATGCCCTGGTCAACTGGCAGGATGGACATATAGCCGCTGCCGCCGAGACGACCGGTGTTGAGAATCAGCTGCAGATTGCGCAGCACGTTAGGAGAGCGATCGCTGTTGATAAAGATCCGATCGACAAAGTCAGGGCCAGGCAGATGGATCTGATCTTTGCTGATCGTTTCACAGCGGTGCTCCAGCAGGGATGCGTCGTTGCCGAGCTGTTCGGCAATCTTATCGATGGTGCTCATGTGTTTACCTCGTCATTTAGTGCCCTGGAATTATAGCAAAGGGGGGAGCTAAGTTTCAGGAGAGTGCTTGGATGGCTTAGCAGGCAAAGTTATTTTCGGCTCAATTTAAAAGCTAAGTTCAAGCCTCTCAATTCCAGCGCCTGATAAAATATGAAAAAGAGTCTATGAGGTCATCCAGTCGTGTCTCATTCTGTGTCTCATTCTGATTTTGTCTTGTTTAGCCGTCGCGTGATGTTGCCTGAAGGTGAACAAACCGCCAACATTTATATTTCAAACGGTAAAATTAGCCGGATTGAATTGACTGAGCAGCCTGCTGCTGACGCTGAAAATCTGGGCCATAAAGTGATCATGCCTGGCCTGATTGATCCCCATGTCCACGTCAATGAACCCGGTCGCACAGAATGGGAAGGTTTTGCCACCGCTACGCGTGCAGCAGCAGCTGGCGGTGTAACGGCTTTAGTGGATATGCCCTTAAATTCTGATCCCGTGACCACAACCCGAGCTGCCTTTAAGCTCAAGCGGGAGTCTGCTGCTGGCCAGTGCTGGATTGATACAGGCTTTTGGGGCGGTGTGATTCCAGGTAATGCTGACGAGCTTGAAGGCATGGTGGAAGACGGGATTCTTGGCTTTAAAGCCTTTTTAGTCCATTCTGGGATTGATGATTTTCCGCATAGCAGTGAAGACGATTTGCGTCTGGCCATGCCGATTTTAGCCCGCTGCGGCGTGCCACAGCTGATTCATGCTGAGCTCGAAGGCGAATGTGAACCCCAAGCAGAACATGTCTCGCGCAGTTATTCTGCTTTTTTAGCCTCTCGCCCCAATCACTGGGAAGATCGCGCGATTAGCCTGATGATTAAGCTCTGCCGTGAAACCGGTTGTAAAACCCATATTGTGCATTTATCATCAGCCAGTGCGCTGCCTGAAATTGAAGCCGCTAAAGCAGAAGGCCTGCCGTTTACAGTCGAAACCTGCCCCCATTATCTGTTTTTTGCGGCAGAAAATATTCCTGATGGTCAGCCCCAGTACAAGTGTATGCCGCCGATTCGCGGTGGTGAAAACCAGCAAGGCCTCTGGCAAGGGCTACATGATGGCGTCATTGATTGTGTCGTAACGGATCATTCACCCTGTACTCCTGGATTAAAACTACTGGAACACGGGGATGTTTTGCATGCTTGGGGCGGAATCGCCTCCCTGCAATTTGGTCTGCCCAGTGTCTGGACCCGGGCCCGTGAAAGAGGCTTTAGCCTGAGTGATATTGTGCGCCTGATGTCGACGGCCCCTGCTCAGTTAGCGGGGCTGAGTGCTCGTAAAGGCAGCCTGGAAGCAGGCAAAGATGCTGATTTAATCATCTTTGACCCGGATGCGACTTTTACTGTCCAGCCTGACGGAATTCACTTTCGCCATCCGGTCACACCTTATGCCAGCCAGGAACTAAGCGGTATCGTTGAGCGCACTTATTTACGTGGACAGTTAATTTACGCTGATGGTGCCCATGTTGGTGAGGCAGTAGGGCAACTGCTGCTTGGTCAATCCGCTTGAGTGGCCTGATGCGCTCTCTGCTTAGATTTAGCTGTCTGAGCAGGTTGATGCTGAGTGGGGTGCTGAGTGGGGTGCTGAGTTTGCCAGCCCTGGCCATTAACGATCAAGACAGCTGTCTCAGCGAAAGTAAAACCCTGATTGACTTTATTCAGTGTGTGGGCTCAGTGGCTGAATATACTCGTGAAAGTGATCGCTATTCAAAACGTTTGCGTGAGCTTGCTAAAACTTCTGGGATTAATCGCGCAAATCAGGCCGGTGAGACGCCGCTGATGCTGGCGGCTGCGGCAGGTCTGTCTGAACTGGTGTCAGAACTTTTGAAGTTGGGTGCCCAACTTGAGTTGGTCAATGCGCAGGGTGAGACTGCTTTGATGATGGCTGTTAAAGGCCTGAGCAGCGTAGACGAGACACGTCCTGAAACACTGGCGCTGCTGCTGAAACACGGTGCAAGCGTAAACGTTAAGGACAAACAAGGTCGTACCCCTTTGATGCTGGCAACTCAAGCTGCGCCAAATTTTAAAGCTCAGACCGTTGCCTTGATTCTGAAGTCTAAGCCTGCGGTTTGGACACTTGATCAGCAAGGTGAACATGTGCTGTTTTATCTGGTGCGCGCTTATCATCCCAGCATGCAAGGTGAAGATTGGATCTGGGATGCTTTTGAACAGACTGCAAAGCTTTTGCTGGCGCATAAGCCAGATTTAAAACTGCGCAATCGTTCTGGTCAGACAGTTGAAAAACTGGCGCGTCAACAGGGCTTTTTACAAATGGCAGAGCTGCTTAAACCCTAAACTTAAGTCTGGTCTTAAGTGATAATTTGCCCAAAATAAAATCACTTGATAAGCTGGAGCAATAGACGTTTAGCTAACAAGATGAGTTGATTGAATATGCAAAGGGAGCCCTCTATGAAGAGTCTTGTGATCTCAGTCTTGACTGTTTTATTGCTGAACCCTGCGGTCTGGGCTGCTGCAGCTAAATTGCCAAAAGCTGAAGTCCAGCAAATGGTTAAAGCGGGTGAAAAGTATCTTTGCGATGACGCTGACGAATGTGTTGTGCATGAGACAGTTGTTACGGAAAAAGGCTATGCCATGATGATGGCTGAGCAAGAAGGCGCGCCAGACGTGATGTTTGTGCTGTTTAAAAAAGAGGCTAAAGTCTGGAATGTTCTTCATGCTGGTCTGACTTCTCAGATGGAAAGTGTGCAGGAGATGGACCTGCTGCCTGAAGCGGTTTTTTGGCAGTTGGTGACAGATTTTAATGAAGTGATGGATGAATAAAGTTGGCTAATTTTTACAGGGAGAACCAGACATGAAACAAGCTGTTCTGACAATGGTCAGTCTGTTGATGTTGAGCTCAGTTGCTAGTGCCGAAACTGCCAAGCTGCCTAAAGCTGAAGCGACTCAATTAATTAAAGCGGCAGAAAAACTGGCCTGTGATCGGGCGCATGGTGATTGTGGGGTCTTTGACACGATTGTCGTGTATAAAGGCTATGCCATAGTTTTGGCTGCCGTTCAATATGCTGGCGGAGAAGTCTATGTTGTGCTTAAAAAAGACGGTAAAAATTGGAAAGCTCTGCATTCTCGCCTCGTTGCCATTATGGAAGAAGAACTTGAAACCGAAAAAATTCCCAAAGACATTCGCGATCAGTTGATCAAAGACTTCAACAAGGTGATGTACGAATAAAACCTCGTTGACATGATCCTCTTCTGACTGTGCGGCTTAGCCCGTTAAAATCAGGGTATGAAACCCTATTTGCTTTTGCTGCTGTTACTCTGTACAGCATGTGAGTCTGACGCTGAGAGCTCAACTGTTTCAGAGACCAAAAACCGTGTACAGGTGATTGAGAAACCGCCTGCTTCCCTTTCTGATGCGCGTTCTCAGGGAGCTGCTATTGAGCAAAAACAGCAGCTCCCAGACAATCCGCTTGAAGCGCTTGCTTATTTGAGTCCAGCGCAAAGGACGTCCTTGCGTAAAGCTCTGCTGACAAGCAGTCACGAAAAACCTAAAAACCCTGAATTAGCCAGAGTTCAAAGCTTTGTCTTGGCATTTTTGCAAAGCCATTATCGAACGATGTTGCATCCACCCGTTGCGCGTCGAGACAAGCTGCCTGCTGGCTCCCGTGCTGTAAAACTGCTCAGCCATGATGGTTTGCCTTTGCAGGCTGCTTATGTACCAGCAAAAAAACCTTCGCGCCAGACGGTTATTTTATTACATGGCTATGGTTCTCACTTAAGCTATACCTGGATTAAATACAGTTTTTTGCACAGTGATTATAATCTGCTGCTGTTGGATCAGCGTGGACATAATGGTCAGTCTGGTGCGGTTACGCTGGGTGTGTTTGAAGCTCGCGATCTGCTGTCTGCAATTCGTTGGTTAAGCACTCAGCAGCAAGAAGGCTTTGCTTTAGTTGGGGAGTCTTTAGGGGCGGCTGTGGCAATTAGCGGGGGCGCGCGCTGGGTAAACAGTCCTGAGCAGCAGGTTTTTGCTTTAAAAGGGGTCTGGAGCGATGCCGCTTATGCAGATTTACAACATGCAATCAGTGAAAGGGCCGTGACGCGTTTAAAATTTGAAGCGCCAGGTTTGAGTGAAGAGACGCGCAATCAGGTGGCTGAGCTGTTTACATAGATCTTTTTAAGCTGGCTGGCTCGCGACACAGGGGTTAAAGATGTGGAAGCTGCTGCCGCTCCGATTCAGTATTTGCCTGCTTTGGCGACACATGTTCCGGTTGCACTGGTGCATAGCAATCAAGATGAAGAAACCAGTTATCAGAACGCTGAAAGACTTGCCAAAACTCTCAGTGACCAAGGGCAGCCCAATGCGCTTTGGACGACCCATGGTTTACATGCTGACAGCTGGAAGCAGCCAGAGTATCAAAAACGTCTGAAAACCTTTCTGGCAGAGGTCTTTAAACGCTAAATCCAACGGGCTGTATGGGGTTAAGCATGGCTCAAAGTTAAGGGCTTTTTATACTTGTGCCCACAGCCCATAGCCCATAGCTCATCGCCCTTATGCGTGCTACGATACCAGTTCCAAAATCCCTATTAACGAGGCCTGGTATGCACAACGATTACAACCAGACGGTCTTAGTTCACGAGCCCAAAGTTGCCCCTGTGGCTTTTACAGAGTATCCCGATCTGGCGGCTGCAAAAGTGGGCGGTGTTGCTCTGGTTGCCAATGATGAGTTTTTTGCCGGCAAAGAAAATCTGCTGCGCAGCGAAACACCGGTTTTTATTACAGATAAATACACAGACCGCGGTAAATGGATGGATGGCTGGGAAACCCGCCGCAGCCGCCAGCCTGGTTATGACTGGTGCATTATTCAGCTTGGCATTCCCGGCCGCATCCATGGCTTTGACGTTTATAATGCCTGGTTCCGCGGTAATTACCCTGAACATTGCTCAATTGAAGTCTGTGAACTCGACGGGAATCCCGACATGGATACACTGCTCAGCAGCAGCGTGCGCTGGGTTGAGCTCGTGCCTAAAAGCCGTTTGGTGGGTGATGATCATAATTATTTTGGCATTGACTCCAGCCAGCGCTGGACCCATGTGCGCCTGAATATTTACCCTGATGGTGGTGTGGCTCGCTTTAGAGTTCATGGTACTGCGATGCCGGACTTTGCCAGCCAGCCTGAAGATCAGCTGATTGAGCTCTCAGGGATCGCCAATGGCGGCCGCGTACTGATGTGTAATGACAGCTTCTTTTCTCCTAAAGAGAACTTGATTTTGCCAGGCCGCGCTGCCAACATGGGTGAAGGCTGGGAAACCCGCCGTCGCCGTGATCCGGGGCATGACTGGGTGATTATGCGCTTAGGGGCTGCGGGTCAGATTCGCGCCATTGAAATTGATACTGCCCACTTTAAAGGCAATTTTGTGGATGCCTGTTCAATTGAAGGCTGTTTGCTGCCAGAAGAAGTGCCACTGGATTTTCTGACCAGTCGTAGTCTGGCCTGGGCGCCGGTGTTGCCTACCGTTAAGCTTCAGGCAGATAGCATTCATCGCTTTGAAGCTGAACTGCAGTCCGGAGATCAGCATTTTACTCATCTGCGCTTAAATATCTATCCCGATGGTGGCATCAGTCGTCTGCGGATCTTTGGCGTTCCAAGCCGTTTTGAGCGCTTTAACAACCGTTCCCTACCTGCTGTGCGGGCTGACTTAGAGCGCTGCTGCGGTTCATCTGAGTGGCTTGAGCAAATGCTCAATTTTTATCCTTTTGCCAGCAGTCAGCAGGTCTTGTTAATCAGTGAGCAAATTGCTGACCAGCTGAATGAAGAAGATTGGTTAGAAGCCTTTCAGCATCATCCCCAGATTGGCGATTTAGATTCGCTGCGGCAAAAGTTTGCCAGTACAGCTGATCTGGCAGCGGGTGAACAATCTGGCAGCGTGGGCGCCAGTGAACAGACGCTGAGTGAGCTCGCTGATTATAACGCTCGTTATCGTGAAAAATTCGGCTTTATCTTTATTGTCTGTGCAACCGGCAAAACAGCTGATGAAATGCTGACTTTGCTTAAACAGCGAATCGACAATGATGCTGAAACTGAATTGAGAATTGCCGCTGGTGAACAGCGCAAAATTACGCGTCTAAGACTGGAGAAACTGGTATGAGTACCCTTTCAACCCATGCTTTAGATACAGCCATTGGTAAACCTGCTGCTGGCTTGCCTTTAATGTTGGAGTATCAGCCAGATGCCGCAGCCTGGAAACAATACTGCCAAGAGCGTCTGGCGGGTAAGCCTGCGATGAAGCCCCAGTGGGAATTTGTCGCCAGAGGCGTGACCAATAACGATGGCCGCTGCCCGGATCTGCTCAGCAAAGACATTGCGATTGTTCCGGGTCTG
>CAJYHH010000068.1 GCA_913773825.1 Candidatus Sericytochromatia bacterium
GGGGAGCTCCTCGCAGCCTAACCACTCAGAGCGCAAAAAACTCACCTGACCGTGTAATTGCAATTCAACGTTTGCTTGCAGAAGCCGGCCTTCAGTCTTTAGCGGCGATTTCTTTACAGTCGATTTCACCGGCTGTTTTAAGCGCAATTAAACGCCAAAACCTATCTTTAGAGGCTTTTGCAGAAGTCCAGAAAGCTTGCCAGCATCTGGGCATCAAAACCTATACAGATATGATTTTAGGTTTGCCAGAAGAGACGTATCAGGACTTTGTCAAAGGTGTTGATGCGATTATGGACAATGGTCAGCACCACTTTATCCAGTTTTTTGACGCTGGGGTCTTACCCAATGCTGAGTTGGCCAACCCCGATTATCGCGCCCGTTATGGGATTGAAACAGTCTGTTTGCCTTTTCCTAGCCAGCCCCTGCTGCCAGACGGCATTATTGAAATTCAGGAAATTGTAATTGCAACAAGCTCAATGCCACGAGAAGCAAATCTCCGCGCCCATGTCTATGCCTGGTCAACGCTGTTTTGGCATCATACGCATAAAATGCTACAACCCGCTTTGCTGTTGCTGCGTCAGCTCAGCGGACGCCCCTATTCGTTTTGGATTGAACACTTAATCACCGCTCCAGCCCAGATGTTTCCCCGTCTGGCTGAAAGCACAGATTTTTTCTGGCGCTCAGCCAGAGCTTTACATCAGGGCAGTACCGAAAATCAGTTGCGCAGCAGTGTTTTACGACCTCGTCCAGGTGTCGTGTTATCCCCTGAACTCAGTTTGCAAATGAAATGGACGCTTGAAGGTGAAATTGAAGCGCTCTATCAAGAAGCGTTTAATCGCCTGCGCCAGATGATACAAACAGAAGCAATCCCGATTGATCTGCATATTCTCAACGAAGTGTTTAAACTGAGTCTGGCTCAGTATTTACAGCTCTTTAGAGTAGAAGGTATCGACCTCCCTCAACAGCAGCAACGCTTTACTTTAAAACTCAACTACGATTTACCGGCCTTTATTAAATCTGCTCTCGCTGGCAGTCCCCAAGCCTTACAGGCTCGCCCCCTTACGATCTGGAGTCATGAACTCTTGCTACGCCTAAACAATTAGAAGAGGATGGGAGGACGAATGGACGAAGGACAAAGCATCTTCATCTCTTGAAGTCATCCGTCCATTAGTCCATTTGTCCATTCCTGCCCTCTTCCCCTTCACTGGCCAAACAACACCGGCTATGCTATACCTGGAAGTCAATCAAGCCGAACGAGGAACATATGCCTGCTTTGTCCAAGGCCCTAGTGCTGCCGCCTTTGCGCTGGTTTCTGGCCCTGCTCAAGGTAGTGCTGGTTTTACTCTTAATCGGTTCAATCGCTCATATTGGCTGGATGCTCTGGGATGGTTTTACCGAAGAGCTCGACAATGAAAGCCTAAAAGCACATGTCGCGGTTGTGTTTGGCAATGAGATTATGCCTGATGGCAAACCGTCTGCACGGCTTAAAGCCCGGCTTGACCGCGCGATTGAACTCTATGAAAATGCCCAGGTTGAAACCATTATCGTCAGTGGCGGTGTAGATGACGAAGGTCATGATGAAGCCACGATTATGGGCCGCTATCTGGTTCGTAACGGTATCCCCAAAGAAGTTGTTGAAGTTGATTCACTGGGTGACAATACGTTTTTAACTGCTGCCAATGTCAAACGAATGCTTCAATATCGCACATCTCATCGCCTGATTGTGGTAATCACTAGCTATCATCACATCTTACGCGCTAAACTGGCGCTCAAAAAATGTGGCTTTAATGTCGTTTATGGCGCTTATGGGCGTTATTTTGAATGGCGAGATATCTGGTATTCAATCCCCAAAGAACTTGTTGCTTATTATCGCTACCTAAACGGCGAATGTCCTGATGCTGTGAGATTTTAAGCCATTTTTGGCTTTTTTGTCAGGATCAAAATCCCGTGTAAATCATGTGCAGATCAGCCTGGATCGGAACACAGGATTTTACACTTACGTCTATAATGTAAACACATAAAAATGCAAGAAAGGAGGTGCGAAAAATGAAGTTTTCAGCAGTGCGCCAGCACAAAAAAATTAATCCGAATTGCGAAAAATTGTTTCAGGAATATCTGGAACTGCTTCGAGTCGGACATGAAGCACGAGCGGCCACTATCCGACGCCGAATCCAAAATCGATACGGCAAAGAAGTCTTTGAACTGATGGGAGTACCCGATGAAGAAGACTAGGGCAAACCAGTTCTAAGCGCCGCGGCTAAACCGCGGCGCTTCTTTTTTAGACCCTTAGGCCTCAGTCCGACTTGAACCCATCTAACTTATTTTGACGTCTGATTAAAAACGTCATTTTCTTTTTTAATTCATAAGGACCAAGCAATGATTATCATTAATAGCCGACTCGCCATTCCCCCTCAGGAGCTAGAGTTCCAGACCGCCCGCAGTGGCGGCCCTGGTGGCCAAAACGTCAATAAACTGGAAACCAAAGTGATTCTGCGCTTTGATGTTCAAAACTCTTCTAGTCTCAATGAGGTTCAGCGTGAACGCTTACTTGAACA
>CAJYHH010000069.1 GCA_913773825.1 Candidatus Sericytochromatia bacterium
AACGCCAGTTGAAGCGCCATCGGTTTAGGTTAAAAGATTTCGTCTGGTGATTCCGTATTCTCCCCGTGCTCTGTTTTAGGAGCATGGGGATGATATTGGCCATGCTGGTCGTAATAACCTTGTTGCGTCTGATCAGATTGCTGGTAAGTCTGCAGGTCAGCATCAATCCTATCGTTGCATTCTTGCTGATAGGGGGCATAATCTGTCATGATCGCTTTTGGATGCCAGGGGCTGTCGGGCATTTGATCTTGGACAACAGTAGGCGCTTCAGTGATTTGCTGACCGTTGTTAAATCGGCCGATGACCCAATGACGTTTATCAAGTGACAGAATTTTAAAATCATCCCGGATCGTGATATTGTCTGGGGTCAGGGCATCAGCACGGAAGTAGCGCAGTAAAATAGCGCATAAACCCTGATACTCTTCGGGCTGAATCAAAGTCTGGCGCCTGAGTCCGATCCTCAGGATGACCTGGGCATAGTCGCTGTTGTCTTCAGCTGGAAAAAAGCTCAGGCCATTGATCAGCACCCGATACCCCAGCAGTGAGCTGAGTGAGGTTCGCAGCTCTGCATCATCAATTTCGCGTGGAAAAAGGGATGGCATCTTATTTAACCGGAATAAACACACGGTGCCCGGCACCGTGATGACGAGTCAGCTGTTTGCCAATATGATCGCTCGATTCACGACCATCGCCTAGGGCAATGGAGATATGTCCAGCGTTATTGGCTCGGCTGGCTTTCCAGACGACGAGGGCGCCTGCTGGCAGTTTGCGTAAGTCTGCTGCAGGGACGCTGATTTCTTTAAAACGAGGGTTACGAGCCAGTTGGGCAGCGGCTTCGTAGGCAAACTCACCGCTTAACAGCGGTTTGCCATAAGCAATTTTTAGGGCTTTTTTGACCCCTCTAAAACACCAGTTTTCAGAACGCATACTGTTAGCTGCGCGGATGCCTGCTTTAGCCAGATTTTGTCCCAGACGTGGGTTGTAGCCATTAGCTGAACTTGAGGTGATGGGAGCAGTCTGAGTTGCTGACAGAGTGGGTTTAGAGGGCTGGCTGGCAGTTGCAAGTGGAATACTGGGAGCCGCTTGCCCAATCGCGCTGACGCTGTGTCGATCCGGAGTGTGTCTAGCTGGGGGAGCTGTTTTTGATGGTTTTGTCAGTTCACTACGAGGTTTGAGCACCGGTCGAGGGGTTGGACTAGGCCGAGTCAGATCAAGCGCCTGGGGACTTTTGAGCGGGACGTGTTGGACTGGAGTGATTTCAGACATGGCAAAAACACCTCTTGAACACTTGATTTAAGAGTCTAAAAGCAACAACTGTTTTTAAACGATGTTTAGGTCAATCAGCGTGAAAAAGCGAAGTCTATTTAAGTTTGCCCAAGCCGGTCAGCTGGGTCACGCCTTCAAGCGCCAGTGAACTCAGGCCAGCTACAGCTGAAATCATCTGACCTTTGCCTTTAAGAAAACCGGTTACACCGGAAAGGCCGTTTAAGCCAATCTGGACGCCGCTGACAATCTGAGCGGTCTGATTCCCCTGTAGAGTGGCTTTATTATAACGGCGAACATTGTCGTAGATGCTTAATCCAGAGCCCAGTGCGTTTAAGCTGGGCATGACTTTGTTGGCCACGGCGTTGGCAACCTGAGGCTGAGCCAGCCGACCAATCACCGGTACGCTCATCACGCCATTGGCGAGTTTTGCCACCACTTGGGTGCCTTTGGCCAAAGCGGCCGTGCCAACTGCTGCTGTTGCCACTGCGCGCCCGCCGATACCGCCTGCCTGTAAAGCGGCGCGAGCCTGCATCACCTGAGCGAGATGAACCACTGTATCGCTGGCCTTGATTGCTTCAGTTGGCAAGGTAATCAGAGTGGATGCCATGTTGGCGGTGGCAGAGCCTTTTTTAACGGTCTGGACCGCAACAGAGTCAGTATCAGAGTCAGCCTGCTGCTTGGGCTTAGGCTCGGCTTTAGGCGCCTGAGGTTTAACCGGGCAGGTATTGAGCATCTGAATCTGAGTCGTGGCTTGAATGGTCGGCATCTTGAATCCTCCGATGAAACTCTTATCGGGATTTAGGTTCCGAGACTGAGTTAAACGGTTATTAAGTTTTTGTTATTTTTCCAGCGAAAGCATCAGAGCGCGCATCCAGTCGTGTAAACGGGTGTCTATCTGAAGTTCGCCTGATAACAAGCTTTGAGCCAGTTTAACATGATCATAGGCCCAGTTGTGATACCAGTTTGGGAGTTGGCCGGTTAAATACAGCTCATACAAACTGCGCTTGGCATGACCGACGCTGACGGGTTCAGCGCTAGCGGCTAAAGCAGCGCCCCCATTGCGGATTTTACGT
>CAJYHH010000070.1 GCA_913773825.1 Candidatus Sericytochromatia bacterium
TCCCATGCTGCCGGTAGTCAAAGGCGAAGCGATTACCAAGCGCCAGATGATGATCTACACTGTGCTGCTGATTCCCGCTTCGTTTAGCCTGTACTTTTTAAACGCCACCGGGCCGATTTATCTGGCGACAGCCGTTGTGCTGGGTGCCATTTACCTGGGTCTGACCATTGATTTTGTCCGCAAACCCGTAACCCGTAAAAGCGCTTATCGGCTGTTCTTTTTCTCGATTATTTATCTCTGCGTGCTGTTTGTGATGATGTTTGTCAATCATGTTCCAGCCGCTGTTGTTCAGGCGATTTAATATGTCTACTCCAACCCCTGTTCCTGAAGCCCCTAAAGATCTGAAGCTGCTGACGGTTTTGCCCGCTCTGGCTGTTTTAGCTGTTGTGACGATCTTTGGCCTCCAAGCCATGCGAGTTCCGGCTGGTCCACCACATGCTGCAGCTCCGGGCCATGAACCGCCACTGCGTCAATCGCTCAGCTCACCTGACGCTCATCATACAAACGCAAGCGGCTCAGATGAATTACCCAAGCTGGGCCAGATTCAGCCTTTTACCCTGATCGAAAGCCGCGAAAAATCAATTACCCAGGCTGATTTACAAGGCAAAGTCTGGGTGGCAGACTTTATTTTTACCACCTGTCAGGCTGAATGTCCGCTGATGAGCGCCGAAATGCAGAAGCTGCAGAATCACTTTAAAGATGAAAAAAATCTACGCATGATGTCATTTAGCGTGGACCCCGAAACCGACACACCCGCTGTTTTAAGTGAATACGCCAAGCGTTATGGCGCAGACGAACGCTGGCTGTTTACAACGGGCCCTCGTGATTTGCTTTACCAGATCGCCATTGAGAGCTTTAAGCTGCCTGCTCAAGATCTGCGTGAAGGTCATCAGCATGCCACTGAACCTGATAAACATGCAGAAGAACATGCAGCTGAACACGGCGTAGAACACGGCTCAGAACATAAACCTGATGCTCAGAGCAAACCGGCTGGTGCACCAGCGGCCAGCTCGCCCTTTTTACACAGCCAAAAATTTGTTTTAGTTGATCAGCAGCTGCAGATTCGCGGCTATTACGACAGCAATGATCCCGCTGCTCTGGCCACCCTGATCGAAAAGGATCTTCCCCAGCTGCTGCATAGCCCCTAACGGCAATGAGCACAGAACGCCAGCCGACAGCGTCCCTGCTGTATGACGGCCTTGATCAAGATACGCCACGACTGCAGTTTCAGATTCTGATTCTGTTTGGGGTGGCTTTGCTTGTTTTGGGAACCCTGATTGGCCGTTTGTTTTATCTGCAAGTTTTAAAAGGGCCTGAATACCGCGAAAAGGCGATTCATAACCGCGTGCGCAGCAGCCCGGTTTTAGCTCCACGCGGCACGATTCTCGACCATCAGGGCCGCATTTTGGCCACCAATAAAGAAGCTCACGCCATTTTATTTGACCCACGCCGGCTGTCTAATTCCCAAATTTACCAGACCCTTCAGGCCCTGGCTGAGTATCTTAAAGTGCCGATGTCTGAACTGCGTGAACGCATTGCCTTTGATAATCCCCAGCCGATTTATCTTTATCATGATCTGGACAGTCGTGAGCTGGCCTTGATTCTGGAGCATAAAGAGCGTTTACCGGGCGTTGAAATCTCAACCAGCATTGAGCGCTATTATCCTTATCAGGATCTGATGGCTCACTATATGGGCCATATGAGTTTTTTAAATGCTGAAGAGCTCAAAAAACCTGCTTATCGCCATTATTTTCCGGGTACTTTAATTGGCAAAAGCGGGATTGAGCGCACTTACGAGCCCTTTTTAAAAGGTACTGACGGCAAACAGAGCATTGAAATCCGCGCGGGCCAGGACCCGCTACGCCAGACCACCCCCCCTGTACCAGGCAACCCGCTTAAACTCACTATCGACAAAGACTTACAAAATCACTGCTACAAGCTGCTGAAACAAAAAGGTGTGGCAGGCTCGATTGTCGTGATGGACGTGCATACAGGCGCGCTGCGGGCTTTGGCAAGCTATCCGGCTTTTGATCCCAATCTGTTTAATCGCGGCCTGAGTACTAAACAGTGGAAAGCCTTACAAGATCATCCGCTTCATCCCTTTTTAGATCGCAGCACTAACTCTTATGCCCCCGGTTCCATTTTTAAAGTGGTGACGACTTTAGCCGGACTGGGTACGGGCAAACTCACCCCCCAGCGCAGCTTTATTAGCCGGGGCTCACTGAATGTTGGTGGGCATATTTTTCATGACTGGAACCGCGCCGGCTTTGGCGTGGTGGATATTCATAAAGCCCTGGCTTATTCAATTGATACGGTTTTTTATGAACTGTCGCTTGAAATGGGGATTGAACCGATTCGCGACTATGCGCGTAAATTTGGCCTGGGCGCCCCGACCGGCATTGATTTGCCTAGCGAAGGCAAAGGGATTGTGCCTGATCAAGCCTGGAAAAAGCGCTATATTGGCCGTGAATGGCAGCCCGGTGATTCAGTCAACGCGTCAATCGGACAGGGCTATGTGCAAATGACGCCTTTACAGGCCACCCGCATGACGGCTGCGGTTGCCAACGGCGGCCAGTTAGTGGTGCCCCATTTAGTTGAATCCATTGGCCCAGCGGGTCAACAAGTCCAGCCCCATGCTCATTTAGCTCCCCAGCGCGTAGAAGGCATTCCGCCTGAGCACTGGGCCGTTGTGCAGCGCGGCCTGGAAGAAGCGGTCTCGTATGGCACAGCCAAAGCACTTAAGCTTAAACAGGTGCAAGTTGCGGGCAAAACCGGCACCGCTGAAACAGTCCCGGGCAAACCCAATCATGGCTGGATTGTGGCTTATGCCCCAGCTGACAATCCTCAATATGCAGTCACGGTCTTTTTAGAACACGGCCGCAGCGGCGGCGGCCAGGCAGCACCTGTGGGCCATAAGGTCTTTGAATTTTTGTACCCGGAAAAATCTGACTGATGCTCTCACAAGAAATCTATCAACCCCGAGGCTTTAGCCGCTTTAGCCTGCTGCTACTAGCCGGTTTATTAACATTTAGCTGCTTAGGGGTCTGGAGTACAACCGTCAGCCAGGACGGTGAATACGGTCAGTTTATTCGCCATCTGCTGTCAATTGGCCTTGCTCTGGGCGTTTTTTTTACGGTTGCCCGCATGGGCTATCGCAAACTCCAGGGCTGGGGACCCGGGCTTTATCTGGCCCTGCTGTTTTTGCTGGTGCTGGTGTTATTTATTGGTCCTTATGTTGGCGGCTCCAGGCGCTGGATTTTCTTTGGGGGCTTTTCGTTTCAGCCCTCTGAATTTGGCAAGCTGGTCTTAACCCTCACGCTCTCTGCCCATCTGGCAGGGCTTAAACGCCTCAATCCGATTAATCTGCTGCTGCTGTTGGGCCATATTGCCCTGCCCTGTTTGCTGATTGTGCGTGAGCCTGACCTCGGCATGACCCTGGTTTTATTGGGACTGTTTTTTAGCATGTTGATTGTCTCACCGGCGAGCCCCTGGATTTTAAGCCTGAGTTTAGCGCCGATGCTCAGCGTTGGCCTGTATTTTCTCAATCAGACCTTCTGGAAGCTACATCTGATTCTGGGCAGTCTGGGTTTAGCGATCTGGGCCTTATCACGGCGCTGGCAGCGTCAGCCAGCTCTGATTTTAAGTCTCTTTTGCGGCGGGCTGTTATTCATCAATGCCAGCACGATCTGGGTCGGTGAATGGGTCTGGCAACATCTTCAGCCTTATCAGCAGCAGCGCATTCTGACTTTTTTAAATCCTGAGCCCGATGTCTTGTCATCTGGGTATCAGGTTATGCAATCGACCATTGCAGTGGGCTCTGGCGGCTTATGGGGCCAGGGTCTGTTTAAAGGCAGCCAGACCCAGTTAGGGCTGGTGCCTGAACAGCATACTGACTTTATTTTTTCAGCGATTGCAGAAGAAACCGGCTTTTTGGGCGCAGGCCTGCTGCTAACGCTCTTTTTAGTTTTAGTCTTGAGAATCCTCTGGATTGGCTTTCAGGCCAAAGAACCCAGCCAATTGTATATCTGCACAGGCGTCGCTTCACTACTGCTGATGCAGTTATTGATTAACGTCGGCATGAATATGGACCTGATGCCCGTTAAAGGGGTGCCGCTACCGCTGATCAGCTATGGCGGCTCGTCGATGATTATTCAGATGGGCTTATTGGGTCTGGTTGAAAGTATTTATCTGCAGCAAAATGATTCTGGCCTAATGCCAGACTGGTAATCTGTTACAGGAAAGCGATCGTAACAGTGAAAAAAAACACCCGTCCTTTTGCGCTGCTGCTTGAGCCTGAACGTGTAGCTTTAATTGATGCTGAACACGGCTTAGTGATTCAGGAGCCCCCACTTGCCCATTTAAACCCTAAAGGTAAATGGGCTTATGGCAGCGCCGCCGCTGGTCAGCCCGGCTGTAAAAGCTTACAGGGCTCAGCAGATTTTCCTTTAGCAGGGTTTTTTGCCTGGTTTTTAGAGCGGGTTTATCCCGTTAAACGCCAGCAGCTCTGTTTGCTGAGTTTAGAGTCCCGCCGGCCTTTGAGCATCAGTCTCTGGACTCATCTCTTTGGCCAGTTGGGCCTGCGTGAGCCGCTGCAGCTAATGTCGCCAATAGAACCGATGGCCAAAGCTCTGGCGGCCAGCTCGCGGTCTGGCATGCTGCTGTATTTAGGCGAAGGCCAGGCCCAGCTGGCAGGTATACGACCCAGTCAGGTTGAACTCAGCCAGGTTGGCTATGGCTTTTATTTGACTCGCGCCATTCGCCAACATGTAATTGAGCGCCACCGTCTGCCGATCGATATGCCCAGCGCTGAACAGGCCTGGCAGCGCTTAGGCGGCACAGGGGATGCCAGCTCTCGTCAATTAACTTTAGAAGGCCGCGACCCTGAAGGCAAAGTGACTCGTCGTCTGTTAATTGCTGAAGAACTAGAGCCTTTGTTTAGTGCAGCGATTGAGCCGCTGATTCGCGAAATTTCCCATCTGCAGCGCCCGGGTGAACTGCAGCTATATGGCCCCCAGGCTGATTTACCCTGGCTTTTACCTGTGCTCAAACAGCGCCTGCAGGCCGCTAAACTCCAGCAGCCTCTTGTCTTGCCGCCCGAGCGGGAGCGTATACTGATGCATAGCATTCAGACGTATCTGAAAGGGCTCTGAGACCATGCCTTTAGTCAAAAAGCTTGCTCTACCCACTTTCCTGACCGCTTTTACTTTGCTGCTGGCCAGCTGTGCCAGTGTGCCCCAGCGTGAGTTTAACGCTGACTGGCCCAATGGTCAGTTTGACGCAGCCCGCACGGGCTCCGTTGTTGACGCTCCCCGGCCCCCACTCCAGCTGAAATGGAGCTTTGCAACCGAAGGCCGGATTATTGCGCCCCCAGCAGTTAAAGATGGGGTTGTCTATCTGGGCTCACGCGACAGTAAAATTTATGCTTTAAATCTTGCTGACGGCACCAAGCGCTGGGACATCCAGCTTGAGCAAGGCGGGATTCAGGGTGCTCCCGCTTTGACCGACACAACCATGTTTGCGGGTAAAGCTGAAGCTTATTATTATGTCTACTCTTGGGATCGCGTTGCAGGCACGGACGGCTGGAGCCGCCAGACCGGTGAACTGATTGGTCGTCCACCCTGGGTCTTACCTGATGAAACCCGCCTGTATACTCATCTCGACCCCGAAGTTAACGCTCCAGAAAATGTCCAGACCCGCATGGCAGCTCTCAATCAGAGCAATGGCGAAACCATCTGGGCCACCCCAATTGGCGGTGTGCCTGAAGTCCCACCCGCTTTAAGCGAAACCTTACTCCTCACAGCCTCCAGCGATGAAAAACTCTATGCTTTTGATCGCGAAACCGGCGCGATCAAATGGCAGGCTGAACTCACGGGCAAACCTGCATCCTCTCCTTTAGTTCATCGTGGCCGCGTCTATGTCAGCACGATTAGCGGCGCACTTTACAGCTTTGAGCTCGACAGTGGCAAAGTAGCCTGGCGTCACCAATTCCCTGATGTCTCGCTACAGGGCAATCTGGCCCTGAGTGGCCAACTGTTATTAGTCCCTGGCCTCAAAGGCCTGTATACCTTTGACACCGACAAGCTGGAACCGCGTTGGACATTTAGATCCCCCCAGGAAGTCACAGCCCCAGTCGCCAGCCGCAACTTTGTCTATCTGGGCTGCGCCAATAATATGCTCTATGTACTCAGAATAGAAAACGGCTCAGCAGCAGGCGTCTATCGCACCGGCGGCGAAATTCTCGCCAGCCCGGTTTTAGCCGGTGGCTTTGTTTTAGTTGGCTCCAGTGATGGCAAACTCTATGCCTACGAAGAACAGCCCCCTCGCGAAGCCCCACGCCAGCCCCAGCAAAAGCCGCCACCCAGCTGGATGCAGCGTCGCTAAATACAGATAACCAGAAACTAAAATACCTTTGACGATTGTAAAGACGACAGTCCACGATGAGACCACTCAGTGCAGAGTCGTTTGAACAACGAAATGTTGCATAAGGTATGTCCGCTCAATCTGCAAAGGCCCACTGCCTTTGTTTGAAGGACAGGAGGTTTAACCAACACTATGAATGATAAAATTTCTCCTGATCTTGAATTGAAGTTAAAATTGGCTTGTGAGAGCGGAGATACGAACACGGTAAGACAGATTCTTAATACTAATATCAATCTAGACATGATTCATTTTTCTCTTTTGAGAGCAGCTCTTTTAAATGGCCATATCGAGACATTTGATTTTATTAAGCAATTTTTATCTCAAAGTTCGACTGTAGATGAAGTGAGCGAATCCTGGGACTTCATTTCTGCTTGTAAAGAAAACAATGTGCAAGTCGTTAAAGCATACATTCTTCAGAACTACCTAAAAAAAAGTAGAAGCTCATATTACGATCCCTTTTATAATGCTTTTAATTTAGAGGCCTTTGACGTTTGTGACTTACTCCTTGCTTCTGGGGTCAATATTGAAGATCACCCGTTCCTGTTACATTCTTTTATCATTACGGAAATTGATTTATACAAGAATTGGCAGGCTGAAGGAATCGAAATTGAGCCTGAATCTGTTTACCTGAAATACTTAGTTTCCAGAGGTGCCAATGTCAACCAGACTATGGAGTATAAAGGACGTTATGTAACACCGCTTGATTTGGCTATTGAAGGCAATCACAAGTACGCTATAGAGCTTTTAAAGGCGCATGGCGCAAAAAGAAGTGATGAGATTAGCTTACCTTATCCTGAAAAAACTGACCCTTGAGAACAAGACAAGCTCATCAAATTTCAGCCAGGAATGCACATATCACACTACCTGACTTTGATCCAAAATAGTCATTGCCCAGCAGCCAAGTGGAGATAGTGATCAAAGGTCTCTTGGGTAGGATTCACGATATGTTGCTTCCATTGAAACCAGTAAACGCTCAGCTATAGATAGCTTATTCGAATTCTTCAACAATACGTTTCTTGTAGGATCTATCACGCCTGATCGAGAAAGCCTTTTCGACAAAGCTTGAAGACTTACAAGTCTCTATCTAGTCCTCAGCCTTAAGCTTTGATGCCTTAACGCTGCTAATTATCATTCTCAGATCACAGAGCGATCACAGGGCTGTAATACGCTTATCACAGAGTCTGGTTACTCTGAATTTATTACTCGTTCACCCACCTGCTGGCCACCGAACACAGACCAGATGTCTGGCCAGCCTCCCTGCAGGTTGAGAACTGAAGGGAACGAGTTAGCACGCCATGTGAGGCGGATGACAGCGGCCCTGTTGTCCGCCTCACTTTATATCTGTAAGGTCGCATTAAGTTTCCCAAGCGCTAAGCTCTGATTCTGGTAAGGCATCAAAAAAAGGCTCATCCAGCTTACCCGCAACAAAACCAAGCTCACGCTGAGCTTTTTCAGAATAAGGAACTAAGCGGGCACACGGTTTTCCGGCCTGAGTCAAAACAATCTCTTCGCCTTCTCTGACTGATTTTAACAAGCTAAAAAGATGCTGTTTTGCATCACCAATATCAATGATTCGCTCAGCCATTTTTAATCCTTTTGGCAGAGTCTTTTTGAGTTAGCCCTTCAAAATCATCGCTCGATATCGGCTCACCCTGATTACATCAAAGACATCAACACGCCCAACTGACTGAAAAGATGGAATGAATATCATTGAGTTAAAGTCTAAAACAGACTGCAACTTGAGTCAAACAGCAAAAAAGGGCGCCCTCCTAAGAGAACGCCCTTTTACATTCGCTTCTAAAACTTAACTGCGGCCGCTGTTGAGCATCCCGCCCAGGCGAGCGGT